>JBPCXK010000703.1:0-5828 GCA_051008635.1 Gammaproteobacteria bacterium | reverse complement strand
AGGTTCACGGCATCGCCGTGAACAGTGTAGTTGTGCTGCGCGCCCGTCCCCACGTTACCGGCGATGACCTCACCCGTGCTGATACCTATGCGCGTTTTTAGATGGATATCTGCAAAAGTCTTGTTTTTGACTACTCTCTGGATCTCCGTGGCGGCCCTGAGAGCATTGTCCGCGTGCGCCGGTTCCTTCACCGGAACGTTGAATGTGACCAGCATGGCATCGCCTTGAAATTGATTCACGACGCCGCCGTTGCGAACAATCGGTTCGATAACGGTGGGGAAATATTCGTTGAGCATCTCAAACACTTGCTCCGGCGATAGTTTCTCGGCGATGCTCGTGAAGCCCTCGATATCGGAGTAGAGGACAGTCGCGGTCGTGCGGGTCGGTTCCAGCCCGACTCCTCCCCTGATAATCGCTGTTCCCACGCTCTCGGGAACATACTTTCCCAATTGCCTCACGACCGCTTCTCGCAGCCGTTTTTTCTCCAGGCAAGAACCGATGCGAGCGCGCAGCAAGACGGGATCGTATGACTTTGGCAGGTAATCTTCCGCCCCCATCTCTATGCATCTGATTACGCTTTCCATTTCTTCCAGCGCTGAAATCACGATGACCGGAATATCTCGCAGGACATCGTCCTGTTTCATCCGTTCCAGCACTTGATGCCCATCCAAGGTCGGCATGATGATGTCGAGTAACACCACGTCAAAAGACTGCACGCCGAGCATTTCCAGAGCCTGTTGCCCATCTTCTGCAGTGGCTACCGTGCGTCCCTGCAGCTCCAGGGTGCGAGACAACTTCATGCGGTTCAATCGGTTGTCGTCGACTACCAGTATGTGGCCACCGTCACCCGGCATGTTTCAGTACCCTTACAAGAAAACGGCGATCGACTGCTCTCGCGTCGTGACCGTCGCGTAGCGCCGACAACCGCGGGTGAACGCGACTTCTGCGGCGACTGGTTAGTGTTCTCTCACTGACCGCAAGGCCGTGCGGACCTTTTCGTACTCTGCCTCGATCTCGGCTATCAAAGGAGCCGTGCCATTGAGTGAACCCGTGTTCCCGATCGCTTCGATCTGTTTGGACAAGTCGCTCAGACTGCTCGCGCCAAAATCAGCGCTATTCGATTTCAGGCTGTGGGCGGCTCGGGCTAGCAGGACTGTATCGGCCTGGTTCAGGCCCGCGTGCAGCTCCGCCAACATGTTGGGGCCGTCCTCGAGAAAAGCGTCTATCAGTTCCACCAGGAACTCCTGGCCACCGACGGTGGCCCTGAGCTCTTCCAACCGTTCGCTGTCGAGGACAAGATCGGTTTCGGCAGATCCACGTGTCGCTACGCTCTGCGATAAGCCGGCCACTGTGCCGTGATTGTCCTGTTTGGGCCTGCTTCGGCGCAGCGCATCTGTCAGCGCTTTCACCCGAATGGGCTTGCTTACATAGTCATCCATACCGGCTTCCAGACAAAGGTCCCGGTCACCTTCCATGGCGTTCGCGGTCATGGCGACGATGCGCAGCTCCGATCCCCCCAGGCCCTCCTCGCGAACGCGGCGCGTCGCTTCCAACCCGTCCATTTCCGGCATCTGTACGTCCATCAGAACCACGTCGTACGACTGACGTTTCAGGGCCTGCAAAACCTCCAGACCATTCGCCGCCACGTCTGCCCTGTACCCGAGTTGCTCGAGGAGACGAAGCCCGAGCTTCTGGTTGGTTACGTTGTCTTCCGCCAGCAGGATGCGTAACGGCAGCCGCTCGGCCATTTGCGCATCGAACAACGCGTCATTCCCTGTTGTTGATGGCTCGACTCGCACGGATTGCCCTGCGAATACGCCGGCGAGCGCATTGAACAGTTGAGACGGTTTAATTGGTTTCTGGAGAAAAGCTGTAAATGTCACTCGCTCGATGCCGGCGGGTCGCTCGCCCAGTGACGTCAGCATCACCAGCGGCAGGGTTTGCGCATCGCGGATCTGTTGAATTTCGGCGGCCAACGCGACACCGTCCATCTCGGGCATGTGCATGTCCAGAATCGCCATGTCGAAGGGCTTGCCTTGGCGAATCCAGCTCAAGGCCTCTTGGGCGGATTCGGTGGCCTGGGAATGCAGGCCCCATAGTCTGCCGTGTTCCGTCAAGATACGTCGATTGGTGGCGTTGTCGTCCACGATCAATACCCGCTTGCCCTCCAACTGGGGCTGGACTTCGTAAAGGTAGTCGCGTGTCGCGCTGGGTGCCGACTCGGCTTGTATCGTGAAGTGAAACGTGGAGCCCCGCCCTTCCTCGCTTTCTACCCACATGGAGCCACCCATCAGCCGGCTCAGACGCTGGCTTATCGCCAGACCCAGCCCCGTCCCGCCGTAACGGCGGGATGTAGAGGCATCGACCTGGCTGAAGGCGTGAAAGAGTCGATCCAACCGCTCGCGTGGAATGCCGATACCGGTATCGGTTACCGCGACGTGAATTTCATAGACCGGTTCTGAGGACGTCTGCTTCGAATCTTCGATGCTTTTCGCCTCGGTGGAAACCACGATTTCGCCGCGCTCGGTAAATTTGACGGCATTGCCAAGAAGATTGACCAGTATCTGGCGCAGACGGGTCACGTCCCCTTTGATGGAAGACGGTACGTTCTGCGCCACCGTGTAGGCCAGTTCCAGACCCTTGTCGGAGGCCTTCCCGGCGAGTAGCTCGAGGGCGCTCTCTACACATTGTCGAAGATCGAAGGCCTGTTTTTCGATCTCCAGCTTGCCCGCCTCTATCTTCGAAAAATCGAGAATATCGTTGATGACGTTCAACAGGGCATCGCTGCTGTTACGAATGATCTCGGTATATTCCTGCTGATCCGGCGTCTGCTCGGTGTTCAGCAACAAACTGGTCATACCGACGACAGCGTTCATCGGTGTGCGAATCTCGTGGCTCATTGTCGCAAGGAAGGCTGATTTCGCCTCGTTCGCGCCCTCCGCCTGGGCGCGCGCGACCTCGAGCTCCTCGACCAGCTCCGCCAGCTCGGCCTCACGCCGTTTGAGCTCGGTAATATCGGTGTAAACGGCGACGGTACGGCCTTCTGCCGTCTTACGCTCGTTGACCTGTATCCAGCGACCATCGGTCCATTGTTGCTGGTGAGAGCCTTCCGGGTGACGGTGCATCTCCACCCGTTTGGGCACCCACTCGTCGACTCGGCCTACAGCTTCCTTGAACAGGCCAGCTTCGGCGGCCCGGCGAATAATCATCTCGAACAGTGTGCCCGGTTCGAAGTGCTCCTTGATGCCGGAATAAAAAAGGTCCTGATATTTGCTGTTGCTCAGCAAGAGACGATCGTCGGGGCCGTAAAGCGAGAAACCTTGATCGATACTTTCGATCGCCTCGGTGAGCTGTGTTTGCGCGCTCATCGCCTGATCCCGCGCTGCCCCCAGCTCGCCGACCAGCTCCGCCAACTCGTCCTCACGCTGCTTGAGCTCGGTAATGTCGGTGTAAACCGCGACAGTACCGCCGTCGTCCATCTTACGCTCGTTGACCTGAATCCAGCGGCCGTCGGTCCATTGTTGCTGGTGTGGACCTTCGGGGTTGTGGTGCATTTCCACTCGGCTGGGCACCCACTCGTCGATCCGGCCTACCGCTTCCTTGAACAGACCAGCTTCGGCGGCCCGGCGAATGATCGTCTCGAAAGGCGTGCCTGGCTCGAAGCGCTCCTGAATGCCGGAATAAAAGAGGTCCTGATATTTGCTGTTGCTGACCAGGAGCCGGTCATCGGGCCCGTAGAGCGAGAAACCCTGATCGATACTCTCGATCGAATCGGTGAGCTGTGTTTGGGCCCTCATGGCCTGGTCCCGCGCCGCGGCCAACTCGGCGGTCCGTTCCTCGACTCGCCGTTCAAGGTTGTCTCGGGCGTGTTTCAGCTCAGCCTCATAGGCTTCCTGGCGCGCTTGCATATCGTTGAACTCCGCTACCACTGAGCCCATCTCATCATCGCTTTCCCACTCGACGCGCTGACGTCGGTTCTCATCCTGCGCCAGCTTGATAGAGGCGAGCAGCCGCTCCAGCGGAATGCCGATGGTACGCCGGTGGGCGGCGAGCGCGCTGAAAAAGACGGAGGCCACAACCAGGAAGGCAATTCCAGCGGCCAAAAGGATCTGTGTCTGCGTGGTCTTGCGGGCGCGCTCGTTTGTCATCGCTATGTCCAGCCGACCCAGGACCCTTTGCTGCTGCCCCTCCTCGATGGTGATGTCTCTTCCGACAATGGTCGCTGGCTCCCCCGGGGAGATCTCGAAAACGCCGACTTCTTCCAAGATCCCACCGGATTGGCCGTATAGCCGCACGCCCAGGACATCGGGATCAGTACTTATCGCGGCCAAAGAGAGCTCAATTTGTTCCTGATCCTGATCCCGCAATGGATGGGAGAGCTCCGCGCTTTGTCTGGTGGCGAGCCCCTCGATATGTTGACGCAAGTCCGTCAGCGCGACGCGATAGTTGTACAACTCGAAAAGCGCGAACAGAACGAGCGTCGAGAACAACGCAAGTGGAATGTTGATGGACAGAAACTTCCCGCGCAGCGTGCGGAATGGAGAAACGCGAGCCAAAGTATTCACTTCATCCCTCCTGTCGGCTTACCGCAAGTAGTAAAGTCTGCAGACCAGACACTGGTGTGTGGAGACCAGACTGCGCGCCGCGCGCGGCGCACTTAACGCTCCGCGCCCCTCGGCGCTGGTCTGTGGATTCTCCAGTCTCCAGGTCCAACAGACTCCCAAAGTTTCGTGAGCCTTGACCGCCAGCAACACGGGTGGCTTTGTCGTGTGCACGCATTGGATCTGTAGTCACCGGTGTTCATCTGGGGGCGGCATTAACTCGTTTCCGGAACACCGTCGAAAAAGTCAACCAACCCGCTTTCCAGGGAATACTCAGCGCCTACGACCAGTAAACGCTGGCGTTGGATTAATCGCTCCAGGACTGCCGATCCCTTTCGCAGGCAATTGGCGGACACTCGGATATTGGCTCGTACGGCGCGCTGCACGAGAGCTTCCGGGTCATGCCGGAGCTCCGTGGCGAGCAATGGTTCCACGGATGGCCGAATGTGACTGACGATAGAGCTCAGCCTACCGGATCGGGTTTCCATCGGCTGTTGACATTCCTCCATGGTGGCAAGAATTGCCCCACACCGCGAATGCCCTAAAACCACGACCAGGCGTATGCTGAACCGCGTCGCAGCAAACTCGACGCTGTCGATTTGAGAAGGAGTGACTATGTTTCCGACAACACGAATGACGGTGAGATCTCCAAGGCCCTGGTCGAAGATAATCTCTGCCGGTACCCGCGAGTCCGAGCATCCGAGAACGATGGCGAACGGTTGCTGGCCGTTTAACAACTCGGCGCGGCGCGCCCGGATCGAGCGCGTTTCATCGCGGCAGCCAGCCCCGGACGCGAAGCGCTGGTTCCCTTCGCGGAGCCGTTCAAGTGCTTCTCTCGTTGAGATCATCGACACTTCATCGTGGTCCGGTTAACGACAACCCGTGCGCCGCCGCACGTTGCGACGATCGACGATCTGCTCACCTGTCGCATGGCCTGTCGCCGCCCGCTCATCACTCGTTTCTCGTGCTCACTTACGCACACCATCGGCATCGAACATGTAGCCCTCGCCCCGTTCGGTCTTGATGAGCTCCGGGTTGTCCGGATTGGTTCGACAACACAGCACATAAAGTATGGAAAGTATAAACGCCCTTTCCTGGCGCTCGGCAACTGAGCTGATCCGATCATCCGGAGCCTTCTACCGCCTGCGCTATCTCTTCATACGTCCACGTCACATCATCCGCTTCGATCACGGTGGCGCCGGCGGTGGTTTCGAGAACACCTGGGGA
>JBPCXK010000702.1:0-3582 GCA_051008635.1 Gammaproteobacteria bacterium | reverse complement strand
TAACAGCGCGGCGTAAAGCCCGTGTCTTCATCCAGAAACCCGAGGTCGTAGAGAATGTGTGCGGCAGAGGTTGACCGCTCATCCGTTACATAGACTCTATAATCTTCCACGAACAATCCGGGGTCCTTGTCAATGACGCCCTCCTCTATCAGTGAAACACCTTTTTCGAGATTGACTCTGCTCAGTTGGGCTTTCCACAACGGGTTTTCGATGTAGATCGCCTCGTCGTCACAGCCGGTTACGGTCAGGAACTTGCCACCAGCAACGGTTGGCACTTCAGCTCCCTTCGCATACTTTTTCTTAACCTGCTTCCAGTCCAGCGGCATGGGTCGCACTCCACCTACGCGGCTGCGACAGCGGCGGCCGTTTCGGCCGGACCGCGGATTTGCTCATAAGGCACTACCACCCAGCACGCGCAGCCCCACAAACATTCGCCGGCCATACCGTTGAAGCGGATCGCTGGCTCACACAACAGTACGCCCAGATCGAGCAACCATGAGTGGTCGCTGAGCTTTTGTTCCCAATCTCTCTCGTCGTAGAGCTTGCGCGACGTGAAAAACATCTCGAAATCGGTCTTGCTCACGCACGGCAGGATGAACTGCACACCGTCGGTACTGCCGCCAGGCGCCAGCGCAACTTCCGGATCGGCTGTCGGCGCGTAGGTATCACCAAGCGTTTTCGCAACGCGGTCCGCAGCGGCATTTTTCTCCGCGGCTCTGACTTCGATGAATTCCGGCCGGTAGCTTGCGCGAACGCCGAGACTGCTGGTGAGCTTATCCGCAGAAACGCCGTCCTTGTAATCGGCAAACCCGAGCACATGCGCCCACTTGTCACCGTAAGGTGTACGCGCAGCCGCGTGTTGAGTGGGTGGCGCACCAACCCAATTCAACATGCGCAAGGTTTCCCAAAGATCAACACCGTCGTTACGCGTAAGGAACGACGATATTTCGCGATCGACGCGTTCGTGCGTGGCAGACAGGTTTTTGCTCGCCTCCCACATCGGCTGCTGAGGCACGACGATGACGCCGCTGGTGAAGGGGTTTCTGTAAAGATCGCCCCAAACCGCGATGACGCCCTCGTTTTTGGCCTGATCGCCCATGCAATCGAGTTCGTTCAAAACCGGGAACAATTGCGCGCCGGTATGCGCCGCGTCATCGCCGTCGCAAGGTGCGATAGCAATGCCAACCACCAGCGCTCGACGTCCAAAACAGACGTTGGACAAATGTCGTGCCAAATCGACCACCATGCCGCTTCCGGTCCCGCCGCCCATGCCAAACACAATGGCGACGACCGACTGTCCAGGCGCGCTGTCGACGCTTTCGGCAAATCGCCGTAGCGCCGCGCGCATATCCCGCGAACCGTCGTAATACGAGCGCCCGTAGATGGCCTTCGCCACCGACCTGGGAAAGCGTTCGCCGGCCTGCGGCAGCGTCGAACTCGACGGCAACCAGGGTTCGTAGTTCGGGTTCCAGTAGTACCGCGGGTATTCGAGCTTCAGGAATTCACGGTAGCGCCGCAAAGAGGAAAACAAGTCGTTTCGGGTGGGCACTTCGAGCGCGACGGTTTCAACCTGCGCGCTGCCACCTGGGAGGGAGTCGGCCAGCCGCCGTACCTGGGCAACGTCTTGATCGCCGATATCGACTGCCAGTGCCGTGAAAACTTTATCGTCATCGCCAACGGGGGCGGAGGCTTTATCCCTCAGAATCTGCGAGATGACGTCGGCACCGGCTTTACCGATTCCCAAAACATGCACTGAAAACGGCGTCGTCTCTTCCTCGCCGATGCGGTGAATACCGCGTTTCAGCGCATCCAGTTTGCGTCTATCGAGTTTGGCCTTGGGGCTGGCATCGACTACCGCGGCTTTCGTTTTCTTTGCAGCGGCGGTCTTCGTCGAAGCGATCTTTTTGCGAGATGCTGTCTTCTTGGTGGAAGTCGTCTTCTTCTTCGAGGAAACCGTTTTCTTCGTTGGCATCGTTGCACCCGCATCGCAGAATTGTCGGCGAATTAGCGCCTGCGCATCCTTCTCCTCGGCGCAGTACTAATTCGCATGGGCGGTCAATAATCTGGTCAGTGCGAAAGCGAGTAAATAGGTAGGGCTACCCAATTTAAACCGCGTTCCTGCGGACGCGGTAAATCCTCGTTATTGCCGGTTCTAACGGGACCAAAGACTAGGTATATCTACCTAACCCGGCATAGCCGGAACCAAAACTTGTGCCCCCTCAACGGCGGACTTTACCACCCCTTGCCCACCGCAACGCCGGCGTTTGAGGCGCGCGGCCGTGGACAAGGCATGGAAAAGTCCGCCTCACCCCGGCGCGGCCGCCGGTCGAGAAATTCTTGGTATTTCTGTCCAAGATTTCACTGGTAAGGTACTGATTTTCCCCGGAGAACCGAGGTGGGACTGATCAGGGAACCACGAGAACTCACGCGACAGTTGTCGAGATAGCCCGATGAGGAGCTGCCACACGGCGAGCAGTAGCGTCTACGTTTTGACGAAGGGGAAATTGCACAAACGCGCGATATTGACCAGCTCCAACACGGATCGCGCGCGCATTTTTGCCATGATGGAAGACCGGTGATGCTCAACCGTGCGACGGCTGATGTGCAGGAGTTCTGCAATTTGGCGGCTCGAAACGCTCGTGTCGCCATCTACGAGGTGCAACAATACCTCGCGCTCTCGACGGGTCAGGTCGGCGAAACGCGCCTTGAGCTCTTCGCGTTGCAGATCGACCTCCAGTGACTGCGCGCGGTGCGTAAGCGCGTCCGCAATACATTTCAGCAGTACTTCTCTGCGGTAAGGCTTCTCAAGGAAATCGAATGCGCCTTCTTTCATCGCCTGCACCGATTTAGCCACGTTGCCTTTGCCGCTCACGAAAATCACCGGCAGGCGATTGGCTTCCGAGTTCAGAATCTGCTGCAGCTCCAGGCCGCTCATGCCCGGCATATATAAATCCAGCAGCACACATCCATTTGTGAGTGCATTGTAGTTTCGCAAAAATCCTTTTGCGGTACTGTAGCCCTCTACGAAGTATTCCGACGTTTCCAGCAACACGCACAGAGACTGACGTGCAGCCTCATCATCATCGATCACGAACACGGTCGAAGCCAGCTGTCCCATTACTTTCTCCTCTAACTGGTGGGCCGCAAACCATCAGCCAGTTCACATCTCTACTCGATCAATAGCTCAACCCTCTCCTACTTATCATCCATGTCCTTAGCCCGACCTGCCGAAACAGTATCGCAATTAAGAGTATAGCGTCTTCGCGCGAAGCTGCATCGATCTCCGGCTAAGGGCTCTGCCAGAAATAACTTCACATTTCTTAGGCCTATCCATCCCGCGTGGCGGCGTTGCTTCGGCAGTTAAATAGCCGGCTATTCGCCTGCCTCGCGCCTTGCCACACGGGCGCCTGGGCATAAGAAATGCAAACTTATTTCTGGCAGAACCCTAGCCCGGCCTAGCCGGAACCAAAGATGTGCCTGTTCAACGGCGGACTTTACCACCCCTTGCCCACCGCAACGCCGGCGTGTGAGGCGCGCGGCCGTGGACAAGGCGTGGAAAAGTCCGCCTCGCTTGTGCGCGAC
>JBPCXK010000701.1:0-5342 GCA_051008635.1 Gammaproteobacteria bacterium | reverse complement strand
AAAACAAGACTTTTGCAGATATCCATCTAAAAACGCGCATAGGTATCAGCACGGGTGAGGTCATCGCCGGTAACGTGGGGACGGGCGCGCAGCACAACTACACTGTTCACGGCGATGCCGTGAACCTCGCTGCCCGCCTCGAGCAACTCAACAAAGAACACGGCACGCTGGTTCTCGTATCCGGTGCGACTGTCAGCGTACTGAGCGAGACCTTTCCTCTGGAGGCTATTGGAGAGTTGGGTATTCGGGGCAGGAGCGAACCGGTGAACATCTTCAAGCTGGGCGTGTGAGAACGCACGCGGCGACGAGGCAAACATCCGCACTCCTCGATTTTATTTCGGTTCCAGCGAAAGGCCGCTCAGGTCATAGTTGACGCGCATATCTTCGGCCTCACACTTTACACCTATTTTTTTCATTTCCTGCATATAGTGATCGGTCTGCTCTTTGGACAGATCTTCGGTTATCGTTTTAGGCGTCGCCTTAAAGTACTCTTTGGCTTGCTCGTGAGAGATCTTGAACAATTTGGCAAAAGCTTCTTCAACATAATGTTCACCTTTGCCAGGGATGTAACCATGTAGAATGATTCTGTATTTTTCGTCAGCCATGGTGGCCTCGCCGCGTATTGGATAGTGATCGACTGTGTATAGTAAATTGACACCATTAAATCAATAGCGGGGCCGTACAAACTCCGCCACGGGACCGCGTGTGGCCAGCTAGCCCGCATTTTGCGCCAGGACCCGGTAGTTGGGTGCGGATGGCGACAGCAGTAGATATCGAGTAATCGGACTTTCGCATGGTGCGTGGAACGCGCCCTGCAAAATCAGCAACCGCCCTGCCAAACAGCGAGTCTTCACTCCCTACCTGTGTACTGCTTACCCTGTTCACCCGCGCCGTAACGCCTGACTCAAACAATGCACGCCGCCGCCGCCGAGCGTAAACATCGACATGTCCGGCGCATGCACCTCGAAGCCCATGTCCGTGAGTCGTTTGTTGAGATTCGCACTGCTTGCCATCGACAGGATGCGTTTGTCACCGAGACACACGAGATTGACGCCGAGGTTCATGGCGCAGTCGCGGTAGGGCACCTCTACGAAGTCGAAATCTTTGGATCTCAGCCAGTCGATGACCCAGTCTTCCAGGGCGTCGAGGCAGGCCACCGCGAGCTTCGGCGCGATGGGCACCACCAGCGCGTCCATGTGCACGAAGTGCGCGGGTATGGGCGCGACCACCGCTTCCCAGCCTTTTTCTTCCACCCAGGCTGCGACCTGTCTTGCGCCTGCTTCTTCGGAGCGTTCGCCGCCGTAACCGATCAGCGCCGCGCCGGGTTCGATGATGCAGAAGTCGCCGCCCTCGAAGTGACCGGCGGTTACCATATTGAAGATCTCAATGTTCGCTTGCTGATAAAACTTGATCGCCGTGACGTAATCCGCGCGCCGGCATTTAAGCTGCATGTGGCAGATGATCGCGCCCCATGGCGTCATGGCGCTCGAGTCGCGCGCGAAAAAATTGCGATGCAGCACCGGGTCTGCCTCCAGAAAATGACAGTCGACGCCGGCGTCTTCGTATACCCTGACCATCCCGGCGTGTTGTGACATGGCGAGCTGCAGGTCGAACTTCGCGCCGAGCTTGTCGGCGTTGTCGAGCGTGCGGCGGGTGATCGGCCCCGCATCGACCCAGCGGTAGTACTCCGGTCGCCCCAGCAGCACGTCGCGCAGCGTCTCGTACTCGTTGTCGATTCCCCATGGTTCTTGATTCCGGGCGCTCATGGCGGGCTCCTCGAATTGGTGCTATTTGCTTGTCTTTGGTTGATACTCAGTATCGCCCTGAAGCAAAAGGGAAGTAAACAAGCGCTTTTTTGCCGGTATGACCGAGACTGATCCAGCTAGTCAAACACGCTTCCGGCTGCCGATAACCGCAGTTGCGGTGTTTGGCGTCGGCAGCCTGATCGCGCTTGCCGTCGGCATCGTGCTTTATCTCGGGCTCATCAGCGCGGCGCGCAACACCGGCCAGCTCTGGATCCAGCAGTCCGAGGTGCTCATCGACTCGATGGAAGACAGCATCGACGTACAGTTGCGGCCGGTCAAGGAGCAGTCCCGTTGGATCGGCCAGGAGCTGGAGAATGTATTTGACCCCGCGGACCTGAGCGCGCTCGACAGTTTCATGTTCGGGGCGCTCGCGGCGACGCCGCAGGTTGCGGGCATCGTTATCGTTACTCCCGACGCTCAAATCTGGTGTTGGGATCGTTCCCAGCCCGAGGCCGTCAGTGAAGACTGGTCCGGTCGCCCGGGAATCGTCGCCTGGGTACGCGGCGGGGAAGAGCAGGCGGGCGCCGCGTGGCGCGAGCCCGTGTGGGCAATGGCCGTCGGCACGACGGTCGTATTGCACGAGACACCGCTGCGCAGAGACGGCGCCTACGTCGGCATGCTCGGCCAGATCGTGCCAGTCTCCAATCTATCTCACCAGTTGGGTACAGCGTACACGCAGACGGGCATGACGCCGTTCATCTTGTATGACCGGCAACAGGTGCTCGCCCATCCGCTGTTGATCGGAATGAAATGGGAACGTGTGCTACCGGGCGTCTCCCTGTTGCCGCTCGGCGAACTGGGCGACGTTGCGCTCGAACGCATATGGTCACCCGATGAGTCGGAGCCGTATTTCTTTCGCGGCGTGACGGAACTGGAGGCCGTGGGCGCGTTTCTGGGCGACAAGTACTACCTCTATCTTTACCGCGACATCACTCACTACGGTCCAGCGCCGTGGACTGTTGGCATGTACCTGAATACTGAGTTACTCAGCTCCGACGAGACACGGCGAATGTTTACCGCGTTAATAGGCGGACTGTCGGTTCTCCTTTTATCTGTCGTCGCCGCCGCTTACGTCGGACAGCGCGTGACGCGACCCATCAAGGCGCTCGCTGCCGCAACACGGTTCGTTGAAGCCAAACGGTTCGCCGACGTGCCCGCGTTTCCGCCAAGCCTCATCAGGGAACTGGATGACGCCACACGCTCGTTCAATCAGATGGTGCAGGGTCTGCGCGAGCAAGAGTTGATCCGCGAGACGCTCGGGCGCTTCGTGCCCGAAGACGTCGCCAAGACCCTGCTTTCGGAAGGCGGTTCCATCGAGGCCGAACAGGTCGAGGCAACGGTACTTTTCTGCGACGTCGAAAGTTTCACGCAGCTCACTGAAGCGTTGGGGCCCACGGGCATCGTTGCGGTGCTGAACGCCTTCTTCTCCGCCATGGTCGAGATTCTCGAACGTCACGACGGCGTCGTTACCCAGTTTCAGGGCGACGCTATTCTCGCCACCTTCAACGTGCCGATCACAAACACCTATCATGCGGCCAATGCGTGTGCGGCCGCGTTTGCAATGTTGTCGAAAGCTGACACCGAGACGTTCGCGGGGCAGCGGCTCGGTATTCGAATCGGCGTCAATACCGGTACTCTCGTTGCGGGCGCCGTAGGTGCGGAAGGTCGGCTTAGTTACACCGTGCACGGAGACGCCGTCAACCTCGCCGCGCGTCTCGAGTCCCTGAACAAGGAATACAGCACACGGCTGCTGGTTTCGGAAAACACCGTTCAGCGAGTTAGTGACTTTGGTCTCGCGCCGGTCGGCGAAGCCGCCGTGCGTGGGCAATCGGGTAAAATCAGACTCTATGCACCGGAGCGCACCGGGAACCCACGCGTATTGGCGCACGAAACGTAGGGACAGTCCTTCTTCACCTCCTGTTGACGCCTTGACGACAAACCCGGTGCACGAATTGAGTATGCTGAAACTCTCGCTATTGTGTTTGCTCGGTGTCTGCCTGGCAGGCTGTTCGGTCTTGCCCGAGCATCGCAGTCCTCCTCCGGAGCTTGGCATTCCGCCGACCTGGGCGGGCGGTGCGCAGGACTCCGCCGTACAGCCCTGGCTCCAGGATTTCGCCGATCCCGTGCTGCGCGTGTTGACCGAAGACGCTGTGGAGGCGAATCACGATTTGCGGGCTGCGACCGCGCGCGTACGAGCGGCACAGGCCGACGCCAGAATTGGCGGTGCTGACCGCCTCCCGCAGATATCCGCCAGCTTTTCCGCATCGCGCAACAAACGCAACTCGACCGGTGGCTTCACGGTCACATCGGCGCGTACCGACAATTTCGGGTTGGACGGGGAAATATCCTGGGAAGCCGACATCTGGGGCAAGCTCTACAATCAGGCGCACGCGGCGACACTGGATCTCCGAGTCTCCCAGGCCGAGTACAACGCAGCACGCCTGTCGCTGGCGGCCAACATAGCACGCGCCTGGTTCAACGCTATCGAGGCCAGACTGCAGCGCGATCTCGCTTCGGACACTGCGGAGAATTTCCAGAACAATCTCGAGGTCATCGAGGAAGGGTTCCGCGGCGGTATCAACAGCGCGCTGGATGTGCGTCTGCAACGCGCCAACGTGGCGACCGCGCGCAGCCGTCTGGCATCCGAAAAGGCGCGCTACGATGCGAACGTGCGAACTCTGGAGGTGTTGCTGGGTCGATATCCGTCGTCCGAGTTGAAAACTGCGGCGCAGTTGCCGGAGTTGGCGAGAGACGTTCCGGCTGGCCTGCCATCGGAGTTGCTGAACCGAAGGCCCGACTTGATCGCCGCGCGTTTGCGCCTCGCCGCTGCCGATGAGCGCGTCAATCAGGCACAGAAGAATCTGTTGCCGAGCCTGCGCCTGACTGCAAGCGGAGGCACCAGTGCGAGCGAATTGCGGGACCTTGTCGATCTGGATTTCATTGTGTGGACACTGGCCAGCAACCTGGCTGCGCCCGTGTTCCAGGGCGGCCGCTTACGCGCGGAGGTGGAGCGGGCTCGAGCGCGCGACGAAGAACTGCTCGCGGCTTATGCGCAAACCGCTCTGCAGGCGTTCCAGGAGGTCGAGACCGCCATGTCCGCTGAGGCGTGGTTGGCGGATCAGGAGGCCGCTTTGCAGATCGCCGCGAATGAATCGAAAGAGGCCGAGGTCCTGGCGCTGGAGCAGTATCGCGACGGGCTCGCCGGTATCGTGACCCTGCTGGAGTCGCAGCGCAGGTCTTTCGATTCACAAAGCGCGTTGATTCAGACTGCGAATCAACGCTTGCAGAATCGTGTCGATCTCTACCTCGCGCTGGGTGGTGATTTCGCCGCTCCGTCGCTGAATGCGGCTAATTGATCTTGGGAACGACAAAACAGGTTTGTAGTGAAATTGGCATCAATAGATCACAAAGCCCCGGCTCACATGGGAGCGGCTTTCAAAAGTCCACAACGGACCCGTAGGTTGGCGCTGAGCGCAGCGAAGCCCAACTTGCAGTGGGTTCTCTAAGGTGTGCCCGTTGGGCTTCGCTGCGCTCAGC
>JBPCXK010000700.1:0-11144 GCA_051008635.1 Gammaproteobacteria bacterium | reverse complement strand
GGCGCATCCAGGCTGCTATGCTCGCGACTGATGCGCACGGGTGGGAGGTTGACGCACCGTTGAGTGACTGACATTGGAGATGCCACAAAGACCGTGAAGAACAAAGCAGTCGTCATCGCCGGCGGAGCCGGAGGCCTCGGGCTGGCGACGGCCAAGATGATGGCCAGCCGCGGCGCGCGGATTGCGCTCGTCGATATTGATGAAAACGCGCTGGACCCCGCAGTTGCCGAGCTGGGCTTCGCTGCGCTCAGCGCCAACCTACGGCCTCGATTGACCTTGACGACACTCCCTGAAGCCCGCGACAGTCGGTATAGATAGATTCGCATCGCCGCTGAACCCATAAGAGCCGCCGAAAAATTCTCATTGCTTGTCTAATAACCTACACGCCGATCAACCACATTGTGCAACGCCTGCCCCTCACGGGCGCGAATAACGTTCTCGGCAACCTGCGGCGCGCTGGAATGCGGATACGGCAGGCTGGCGATATGCGGTGTGACCAACACGTTCGGATGCGTCCACAAGGGACTCTCGGCAGGCAGGGGTTCTGTGCTAAACACATCCAGCGTGGCGCCGGCGAGCTGACCGTTGTTTAGCGCTGCGATCAAATCCAGCTCGTTTACGAGGTCACCGCGTGACGGGTTGATGAAATAAGCGCCGCGTGGCAGCAGCTTGAGCGTTCGACTATTCACAATGCCCCGCGTGCTATGCGTCAGCGGGAGCAGGCAGATCAGAATCTCCGTCGAGCACAGAAAAGCTTCCAGTTGCTCGTCGCCGTGGAAACACACGACATCGTCGATCTGTTTCTCTGAACGACTCCACCCGCGCACCTGAAAACCGTGCGCGGCCAGCTTGCGCGCAGCATCGCCGCCCAACTCGCCCAATCCCATGACCCCGACGCAGCGCTCGTGCGCATCGGGTGGCGGAGCGAAGCTCCAGCGCTTTTCGCGCTGCTCCCGCTCGCATCTATCGAAGCCACGGTGATAACGCAACACGGCAAGCAACACGTACTCCGTCATCGCAAAGGTCAGCATCGGATCTATGATGCGCGCGAGCGGCACATCGGGAAGCTCCGGGTCGGAGAGAATCTGATCCACACCGGCACCGAGCGCGACAATTGCCTCGAGATTGCGAAAACGCTTTAGCTCACCGGCCGGTGGGCGCCACACCAAAGCGATGTCGATTTCATTCGCGTCACCAAACTCGGGCCACACGCGCATGTCGAGGTCCGGGATGCGTGCCTTGAGCTCTTTACGCCACGCGACCGGGTCGTCCATGTGGCTTAGGAATAGAATGGCCATGTTGTTGCCCCTCACCCCTGCCCCTCGCGCCGGAGGGGACAGTGGTTTAGCACCTTACCAATGAAATCCTGGACAAAAATACCAAG
Organism: Gammaproteobacteria bacterium; assembly: GCA_051008635.1. Taxonomy (GTDB): domain Bacteria; phylum Pseudomonadota; class Gammaproteobacteria; order JBPCXK01; family JBPCXK01; genus JBPCXK01. Next base: position 9,760 of record JBPCXK010000700.1, on the reverse strand, counting down.
AATTTCTCCGCCGGCGGTCGCGCAGAGTGAGGCGGACTTTTCCACGCCTTGTCCACGGCCGCGCGCCTCAAACGCTGGCGTTGCGGTGGGCAAGGGGTGTTAAAGTCCGCCGTTGAGGGGGCACAGGTTTGGTTCCGGTTCTGCCGGGTTAGGTGTCAGCCCAAATACGCCCGCTTCACGTCTTCGTTCTCGAGCAGTTCCTCCCCGGTACCGTTCAGTACGATTTCGCCGGTCTCCATCACATAGCCGCGATCGGCGATTTGCAACGCCATCAAGGCGTTTTGCTCGACCAGCAAAACCGGCACGCCTTCCTTGCGAATTTCGAGCACAGCCTCGAAGATCTTTTCGACCAGCATGGGGGCCAGCCCCATGCTCGGTTCATCGAGCAACAGCACGCGCGGATTGGACATCAGACCGCGCGCCATCGCCAGCATTTGTTGCTCGCCGCCGGACAACGTGCCAGCGACTTGTCCGATGCGTTCCTTGAGCACGGGAAACATCGAAAGCACATGCTCTTCAGTATCGTGGATACCTTGCTTGTCGTTGCGCAGAAACGCCCCCATCTTGAGGTTCTCCAGCACCGTCAGACGGCCGAAGATACGCCTGCCCTCCGGCACCTGCACGAGGCCTTTTGCAACGACGTCGTGCGGGGCCACTCGCGCCAGGTCGTCACCCTGGAAACGCACATGCCCTTCGGCCGGCGCGAGGATGCCGCTGATGGCTTTGAGGGTCGTGGTCTTGCCGGCGCCGTTGGCGCCGATGAGCGTCACGACCTGATCGGTATCGACGGTCAGTGACAAGCCACGCAAGGCGTGGATGTTGCCGTAGAAGACGTGGAGGTTTTCGACTTCGAGGATGGGCATCGAGGCAACTGCCAGCTATCAGCGGTCAGCAAACATCAGCCGGCCGCCTTGAGTCTGCCGGCCCCGGTACCGAGGTACGCCTCAATCACCTTCGGATCGTTCTGCACCTGACCGGGCGTCCCTTCGGATATCTTCACGCCGTGGTCCAGCACTGTGACGATGTTCGAGATATCCATGACGACGCGCATGGAGTGTTCGATCAGCACAATAGTGAGGCCAATCTCATCGCGCACGCGGCGGATAAAGTTCATCATGTCGGTGCTTTCGCGCGGGTTCATTCCTGCCATCGGTTCGTCCAGCATGAGCAGCTTCGGTTGCGTCGCGAGCGCACGCCCAATCTCGAGCCGGCGTTGCTCGCCGTACGCAAGGTTGCGCGCAAGGATGTCGCCGCGGCCCGTCAGCCCGATAAATTGCAGCAGACGAATGGCCTCGTCGTGCGCTTTCTGTTCGTCCTCGCGGGTATGACGCGTGTTGAGAATCGCGCCCCACCATGTCGACCTGAGGTGCAGATGCATGCCGACCAGCAGATTTTCGATGGCGGTGATGTTTCTGAACAAACGGATGTTCTGATAAGTGCGATTGATACCCGCGGCCGCCACGCGATCCGGCGTGAGGCCGTCGACGCGTTCGCCGTTGAACCAGATCTCGCCCTCGCTCGGCCGGTAGAACTCCATGATGCAGTTGAAGACCGTGGTCTTGCCGGCGCCGTTCGGGCCGATGATGCTGTGGATGCTACCCTGTGCGATCGACAGATCGAGGCTGTCGACGGCGGTCAGGCCGCCGAAACGCATGGTCAGCCCCTTGGCGATGAGAATCGGTTCGCCGCTCATGTGCCGTCTTGGCCCGGGGGCTTCGCGGCCGCGGCGGCCACCGTGGACGTGCCGAGCTCGGCCTGTATCGCCGACTTCGCATCTTCCACGCCCTGCATCTCCCGCTTGCGCGCAGCCGAAGGCCACAAGCCCTCGGGTTTGATGCGCATCATCGCCACGATCACGAGGCCATAAAACAGGAAGCGGTACTCGCCGAACTCGCGCAGCAACTCCGGCATGCCAATCAGCATGGCCGCACCGACGACGACACCGGGCAGACTGCCCATGCCGCCAACGATGATCAGCGCCAGCACGTTGATCGATATCAGCAACTGGAAACTGTGCGGAAAGATTGAACCCAGCATCACGCCGAAGATCGAGCCCGCCACGCCCGCGAACGCGGCGCCGAGGCCGTACGCCAGCAACTTGACGTTGACCAGATTGATGCCGAGCGCCTGCGCGACGTCTTCGTCGTCGCGAATCGCCGTCCATGCACGTCCGAGCCGCGAGTTCTCGAGCCGCCAGGCAAAGTACGCGACGACTGCCGAGCACGCCAGCGTGAGATAGAACAACGCCACCGGATTGTCGAGCTCGAACTCGCCGATCACCGGTCGCGGAATATTCAGCAAACCCTGCGCGCCGCCCAACACCGGCTCAGCCATGTCGGAAAGCACCAGCACGCGCACGATCTCGCCCAGCCCGAGCGTGGCCACGGCGAGATAATCTCCGCGCACCCTGAGCACGGGCACGCCAAACAATACCCCGACCGCGAGCGACAACACCACCGCCACCGGCAGGGCCTGCCAGTACGACCAGGCGGCTAACGCGTAAGGCGTGTCCGCGGTCAACAAAGCTGTCGTATAGGCGCCGACGGCAAAAAAGGCTACGAAGCCGAGATCGAGCAGACCCGCAAGACCGAGCTCGAGGTTGAGACCCATGCCCATCAAGATGTACAGGCCCACCAGCATCATCACTTGTCCGATGAAATTGCCCGCAAGCAGAGGAAACGCCAACAAGATGAACAGGCCTGTGGCCATACCCATCACACGAATGGTCTTCTGCTGCGCAACGGGCAAATGGTGGAAGCGCTGCGTGACGTCTTCGCGATTACGTCCCCAGATCACCACGCCGGCGGCCACGGCTATGCCTATGGCGACAAAGCCCTGTAGCCTGAGCCCGTCATAAGTGAAAAAGAATGCCCGTATCTGATTGGCGACGCCGGTTTGCAGCATCAACTGAATCAATTCCTGAAACAGGCCGGCCATAGCCGCCGTGGCGAGTCCGATAATCAGCGGGCGGCGCACGCGCTCCGGCGTCATATAAAGCAGCGCGCCGAGCAGCCCGATCACCGCGCCCGCGGCAATCAGAATGGCTACCCCGCCCCACGTGCCTGCGCCAAACGTCAGGATCTTGTATAGCGGCTTGGACAGCGCGACAAACATGAAGCGCAACTTGAAGTTGGCGATCAGCACAATCAGCAACGACAGGAAACCGCCGGCGATTGCTCCACCGGCGAAACCCTGCAATGCCTGAGCGGCGAAGCTGCGCGCCGTTGTCTTGCGCGCAATCAGTACGCCGGTAAACAGCGCGGCGAGGATCAGCACCGTCTGACCGAGCGTCACGTAGTCGACGATGATCCAGCGCTCATTGAACATCTTGAGGATGCCGACCGCCGCGACGTAGACCATGATGAAACCCATCAACAAACCGGTCAGCACCGTAAGCTGCAACGGCGTGCGGACTTTCTCCTGCTCGCGATAACTGGCTGCTACAACGTCAAAGGCCATTGTTCATTGCTCTCGGCGCCTTTACGCCCTCTTCGTCGCCAACCGCTCACCCAGAATTCCCTGCGGCCGGAAGATCAATACCATCACCAGCATCGTAAACGCGATCAGATCGCGGAGCTGGTACGGCGCCTTGATGCCGATGCCGTCGAGAAACAGCGCAGGCCCGACGGATTCGACGATGCCCAGAAAGAAACCACCCACCATTGCGCCGGGAATGTTGCCGATCCCGCCCAGCACAGCGGCGCTGAATGCCTTGATACCGGGGAAGAAGCCCGTGAAATAGTAGATCTGGTTGTAGACCATGCAGTACAGCACGCCGCCGATCCCGGCCATGCAACCGCCAAGAATGAAGGTGAAGATGATCACTTTGTTGACGTCGACACCCATCATGGCGGCGGCGTCGCGGTCCTCGGACACGGCGCGCATGGCCGTGCCCATGCGTGTGCGCTGCACGACAGCATACAAAAACAGCATGGCCACGATGGCAGTGAGAATCACCATGGGCTGCACCTGCGGGATACCGAACCCAAAGATTTTGATCTCGCCCTTGAGCCACTCGGGGTCGGGGTAAGAACGGACGTTGGAACCATATAGCCCGCGCGCGGTGTGCTGCAAAAAAAACGAGGCGCCGATGGCGCAGATCAGCGGCGCCAGAGTCGCCACATGCCGAAACGGCCGGTAACAAATGCGCTCGACGATGAGCGCGACGACCGAGCACGTGACCATGGCCACCGCCATGATCGCGGCCATAGCAAGTACCGGATGCGCATCCAGATAGCCTGTCTTGTCGAGCGAACGCGCGAGAAAATAAGCGGTGAACGCGCCAGTCATGGTGATATCGCCGTGCGCGAAGTTAATCAGGCGCAAGATGCCGTAGACCATGGTATAGCCGAGCGCGATCAAGGCGTAGATGCCGCCGATGGTCAGGCCGAACATGAAGAAGTCGACCCACTGCTCGATGGTGTATTTGCCCTTGATGAGCGTGCCGATCGTGCCGCCCACCACTACGACGACGACAAGGATGCGCAGCGCCCACAGGATGAAATCGACGAATGTGATGCGCGGCAGCGCCTTCAGGCGTCCGACGAAACCTGCGGTGGCCGTCTCAGCGGTCATCTTGCGTTTTTGCCAACACTAATAGATCGGGGTGGACCGGCAGCGACGCCAGCCCACCCCGGCCGGAATACACCAGCTTTAGCCGCGAGCTCTAGCCCGCATTTCTCACCACGATGACGAGCCCTCGCTTGATCTTTGAATCCACAACGAATTTTCCTCACTCGGAAATACAGCCCGTATTCCGCTCGATCAGAAAATCCGTTGTGAATTCAAATCTCTGCGCGATCATCTCGCCCCGTGGTGAGATATGCGGGCTAGGGGTAGATCTTCTTAGGATTGACGCCGATCTCGAAGCTATCGGGATCGCTATCCGTGAACTCGTAGACCGCAAACTTGAAACCCGCGCAGTCACCGTGCTCGTTACACGCTATAGGCCCGCCGATGCCGTCAAGACCCTTGGTCGCGAACAACGCGTCACGCAGCGCCTTACGGCCGATATAAGTGTTGCCAGCGTCGTCTTTCTGCGCCACCTTTTCGATCGCCATCAGCGCCATGATCGCGCCGTCATAAGCATTGGCATGGAAGGCCTGAATCGGGGCTTCGCCATACTTCTCCTTGTACTTCTCGAGGAACTCCGGATACGCCTTGCCGAAGGCATCCGTCGACGCATCCGGGTTGGTGAACACAAAGCCTTCGGCCGAATCGCCGGCTGCTTCCAGAAAACCCGGCGCCATCAAGGCGCTGCCGCCGACGATCTTGGTCTCCTCGAGGCCGGAGATCTCCGGGGCCTGGCGGGCGATCTGCGCGGCCGCGGCCACAAAGATCGGGAAGTACAGTACGCAAGGCTTGGCAGTCGCGATGCTGGTGAGCAGCGGCCGCATGTCGACATCCGTTGGCGTGACGGCTTCTTGTGCGCTCACCTCGCCACCCAGGCCCTTGAAGGTAGCTTCCGCCACTCGCACCAACTGCTCGGCGTAGGGGCTACCGTCATGGATGGTCGCCATGGTCTTGCACTGCAGCACATTGTGAAAATACTCGGCGTCGGCTTTGCCGGCATCCAGATCGTTGTAGATGGACCGGAGATAACCGTGCAGTCCCTCGGGACGATCGGGTGCAGTCAGCGTCGGAGCGGTCGTGGAGGTCGCGACGCTGGGGATACCCGCCTTCCACAGGATCGGACCGCCAGGCGTACCGGCGCTGGAGCAGTCAGGGCCAATCACGAGAACGATGTTCTGATTCGCGGCCAGTTTGGTCGCCGCAGTCTGACCGCCTTCGGCGTTGCACTGACTGTCTTCAGCCACAAACTTGATGGGATGACCGGCGACCTTGTTGTCCCAGTCGTCCATGGCGATTTCGGCGCCGCGCTTTTGATCCAGGCCCAGCGCGATGTCGGGGCCCGACAGTGTCCAGTAGCCACCGATAAAGATCGGGGCTCCCTTGTCAATTTTGACCACGCCGATGTCGTCTGTAACCGGGCCCATGGTCTCGGTGGCCACAGCGGCACCACCGATCAACACGGAACTCAGAGCCGCAGTTGCGATCGATTTGACTGTTTTCATGGCGAACATTCTCCTCTGTTATTAGTTTCGCCCCAGCACCCGGCACGCCCGCAGCGGCGCTTTGGCCAATGCAGATGCGGTCGGGCAACGGACCTACTCTACCGGTAAGCGTCGCGTTTTAGAATGCTTTTGTCATTGATTTTCAGGGCCACAGGAACCTCCGGAAACGGCAAACGCCCAAGGCCTCACCCGATCTTCCCCGTATGACCGACCGGCTGACGGGGCTGTCGATGCCGAACTGAACGTGCGCGGCGTTGCGGGCCTGCGCGTCGTCGAAGCCTCGATCATGCCGAACCTCGTGAGCGGCAACACCAATGCACCGGTGATCATGATCGCGGAGAAGGCTGCCGACATGATTCTCGGCAAGCCACCGTTGCCAGCGCAACATGTTGCGGTAGCGGGTATATAATCGCGCCGACCAACAATAGCGAGAAGATCATGAACCAACAGACTTTAGCGCTGCCGACGCTGGCGTCGGCGCTGTGGCCCGCAAGCAGCTCCAACAGCTGGGCGCGCAGCATCATTCTGGCGCTCGCGGGATCGCTGCTCTTGTATGTGTCGGCAAAGATTCAGATTCCATTCTGGCCCGTGCCGATGACCATGCAGACTTTTGCCGTGCTGCTGATCGGTGTTGCCTACGGCTGGCGGCTCGGCGGCGCCACTGTGTTGTTGTATTTAGCCGAAGGGGCGATCGGGCTGCCGGTATTCGCCAAGGGCGGCGGGCTCGCTTATATGACGGGCCCGACTGGCGGGTATCTCATCGGCTTTCTCGTCGCGGCCGTGGTCGTCGGTTGGCTGGCTGAAAAGGGCTGGGACCGCTCGCCGGTAACGACTGTGCTGGCGATGCTGGCCGGCGAGGTCTTGATCTTCGGGTTCGGGGCGGCATGGCTCGGCAATATGACGGGCCTCGACAAGGCTATTGCAGCGGGTGTCACGCCTTTCCTCGCGGCTGAGGTCTTCAAGATTGCTCTGGCAACGGCGTTGCTGCCGACGGCATGGCGCTTGCTGAAAAAATCGTAGATCGATAGTCTTTGCAGTCCATCGCCTGGATGCTACTGGTGTTTTTTGTCGTCGCGCTGATCGCCTATGTGATCGTGCGTATCTTCGAGGGCCGTCGAGAAAGCAAACCGGCGGAAGCGGATTCGAGCGGTTGATCATGTGTTAGCTGATGGCGAACAGAACAACGCCTGAGCGCATGGACGAGAAGCCAGCGCCGGCAAAGAAAAAAGTCAGCCGCGCGCGGCGCCGGTTTCTTATTGGCGCTACCGTGCTGGGCGGCGGGCTGCTCGTGGGTTTGTATTTCTGGCCACGGCGGGACTGGCTCGGCGATCCAGCGCTGTTGCTGCCGAAGCAAGGCGAGGTCGCCTTGAATGCGTGGGTAAAAATCGCCTCCGACGGCACAGTGACCATAGCGGTGCCCCGCTCGGAAATGGGCCAGGGTGTATACACCGCCTTGCCCATGCTTTTGGCCGAAGAGCTCAACGTCGACTGGAACATGGTCCGTGTGGAGCAGGCGGGGATCGACCGCGTGTACGGAAACGTTCAAATTATGATGGACGCCATTCCGGGTGACCCAGACAACGATGGTACGTTCAAAACTTTCGCCCGCTGGGCGAGCAAGACGGTTGGAACCGGCCTGGGCATACAGTTGACCGGCGGCAGTACCAGCGTGCGTGACGCATGGGAGCCGATGCGAATGGCCGGCGCAATTGCCAGAGACATGCTGATTGCAGCGGCAGCCAGACAATGGGACGTACCGCCCGGCGAGTGTGTCGCCGAATCAGGGCAAGTGATACATGGAGCAAGCGGTCGCATTGTCGACTATGCCGAAGTGGCTGTCGCTGCTGCGGAACTATCACCACCGAAACAGTTACCCACACTAAAAGACGCCGCCAGCTATAAATTGTTGGGCAAGCCGCTGCCACGCCTCGACGTACCGGAAAAAACCAACGGCGGCGCGGTGTTCGGGATCGATGTCCGACAACCAGACATGCTTTACGCAGCCATCAAAATAGCGCCAGTCTTTGGCGGCACTGTCAAATCGTTCGATGCGAACTCAGTCAGCACGTTGCCGGGCGTATACGACGTCGTTGAGATCCCGGATGGGGTTGTCGTCGTCGCCGACAGTTATTGGCGAGCGAAAAAAGCCGTGAACGCATTGCCGGTCGAATTCGATGATGGCGCCAACGCCCAACTCGATAGCGAGGCAATATACGCGCGGCTTCAAAGCGAGTTAGATAGCGGCGATGCCAACGTGGCCGAAGACCACGGTGACATCGACGGCGCACTGGCTACCGCCGCCGCGACGCACGAGGCTGAATATCGCGTCCCTTATCAGGCGCACGCCTGCATGGAGCCGATCAACTGCACCGCGAAGGTGAGCAACGATAGTTGCGAAGTCTGGGTATCGAACCAGGCGCCAACGCTGGTTCAAATGGTTGCGGCAAAAACAGCCGATGTCCCCACAGACAACGTGACGGTTCACACCACGTTCCTGGGCGGCGGCTTTGGGCGGCGTTTCGAATTAGATGTTGTCACTCAAGCGGTCAGGGTGGCGCTAAAAACCAAGGGCCGGCCCGTCAAATTGATCTGGTCGCGCGAAGAGGACATCCAGCACGATGTCTACCGGCCAGCCGTGTTGTCGCGTTTTCGGGCCGGACTCGATGCCGATGGATCCCCGAGTGCCTGGCTCAATCGTTTGGCAAGCCCGTCTGTCGGGTATGCGGTCAGCAAACGCAATATGCCGTTTGCATCGACGGCCATGCCCGACCGCAGCAACACCGACGGCGCGGCCCACCTGCCTTACGGCATCCCCGGCCGGCGCGTCGAACACGTGACCGTCGCCAGTCCGGTACCGGTCGGGTTCTGGCGCAGTGTCGGCCATTCGCATAACGCATTTTTTACCGAATGCTTTATCGACGAGCTCGCGCATAAAGCTGGCCGCGACCCGTTCGAGTATCGCCGGGCATTGCTCGCCGACAGGCCGCGTCATCGTGCAGTGCTGGAGATGGCGGCGGACAAGGCAGACTGGGACACGCCGCTCCCGGCAGGCTCTGGGCGCGGCATTGCGCTACACGAGTCATTTGCGTCGATCGTTGCCCAGGTCGCGGAAATGACCGTTACCGGCAACCGCGTGAAGGTAGATCGCGTCGTTTGCGTCATCGACTGTGGCCAGGTTGTCAATCCGTCGATTGTCGAGGCGCAGATGGAGAGCGGCATCGTGTTTGGGCTAAGCGCGGCGCTGTTTGGCGAGATCACCCTGAAGAGTGGCCGAGTGGAGCAATCGAACTTTCCGAACTATCCGGTCGTCACGCTCGCAACGATGCCGCGAATCGACACGCATATCGTCGAGAGCCAAGCCGCGCCCGGAGGTGTCGGCGAACCCGGCACGCCGCCGATTGCGCCCGCCGTCGCCAACGCGGTATTCGCGACGATCGGTAAACGTTTGCGCCGACTGCCGATCAATGCCGCGCTCGAGCAATCCGCCTGAAACTGCTTCGAGCCATTGTCTCCCGTAGGAGCGGCTTCAGGGCAATGGCATTTATTTAAGCCGTCGTCATCCCCGCTCCCGATCGGGTCTAGTCGCGGTAGGAACGCCCCTCACGGGGCGCCCCCCGCACAGATCCGTACGTGCGGAATTCCCGCATACGGCTCCTGCCTCGGGTGATAACGGCGAAAACGCGTGT
>JBPCXK010000699.1:0-2625 GCA_051008635.1 Gammaproteobacteria bacterium | reverse complement strand
CCCCAGAGCGCCCTGCATTTGATTTTCCTGCACGCCGAAATTACGCGCCAGCGCGCCTATTGTATCTTTGTTTGCCAACAGCATATTCAGTAAATTCATGGCTTATCCCCTACGGTTGCGACGCGAGTGCGCGAAAAGGTAACGTATATAGCCAGGTATGCCAACGCCTGGCAGGCACGCCGGGCGCCCGTGGCGTGGAGACTATCAGGACCGCAATAACTTGCTGACCGCCGGTGCGGCAGAGCCCTTAGTCAGGTACAACGCCGCGTGCCGGATGAGCACCGGCTCCATCCGCATTACAGCGCTACTGAATTTCGATCAGCTCCACCTCAAAGACCAACGTCTCGTTTGGACCGATACTGCCGCCCGCACCGTTAGGTCCGTAAGCGAGCTCCGGCGGCACGACCAACTCCCATTTGGAGCCTTCTTTCATGAGCGCCAAGGCTTCCTGCCAGCCGGGGATGATGCCCCCGAGAGAGAACGTGGCCGGGTTGCCGCGCGCGTATGAGCTGTCGAATTCCTCGCCGTTGATCAGTGTTCCCTTGTAGTGCACGATCACCGTGTCCTCGGCCGTCGGGCTCTTGCCTTCTCCTTTTTCGATGACGCGGTACTGCAAACCGCTCTCGGTTTGTGTCACGCCTTCCTTGTCTTTGTTGGCCGTGCGGTACGCCTTGCCCGCCTCCGCGTTTTTTTCGCCAGCCTGGTTCTGTTCCGCCTGCAGCGCGGCCATGCGGGCCTGAAACGCGGCCTGCATGTCCTCCTGGGAGAGGGCGGACTCTGTTTGCTCCAATACGTCTTTTACGGCTTGCAGGAACGCGGTGGAATCGACGTCGAGGCCCTCCTGCTGAAAGCGCTGATTGAGCTGATTTCCGACCTGAAACCCGATCGCATAGCTGAATTTCTGGTCCTGCGATTCGAGCTCCGCCTGCGCGAGTGCGGTGCAACAAAACATGAGCGCGACTAGGGTTGAGAGCACTCGATACGTCATCGTGATCCTCCTCGGATGCTTCGTGCGATTGCCGGCATAAGGGGGAACAGGTAGCGCGGAGGTGCGGTATCCGGCTGCGAGGACCGGGCGGCTGTCTCCTTTCCGGTAGGTCAGGAGGGAAGCCGTTCCTCAATGCGGGCGGTGTGGGGATATGGTCCCATATGTTGGGTGTTTGGTCCAAGCGTGTGGGAGCGGGTAGCGTTTTATATCATTGGGGAGATGTCGGTCGGGGAGGTGGCGAGGAGTGGGGCGGAAAACAAAGCTGGAAGGCCATTGTGTGGATCGTTGGCCTTAGCTTAGATAGCTAACGATCCACACTGTGGCAGGTTAACGCCTTGGCGCGCATCCGGCCTGCACAGCTCGGACCAGGGCTTCTTTTTTCTCCCGGTACGAGGGCAGGAAGTTGACACGAACCTCCGTGTTAAAGCCCCCCCGGTGTATGAGTTCCGCCACTATTTGGACCCCAGGCGAGGATACGAGCATACACGAGAGCCCCTGCCCGCTGTAGGTGTACTCCGTCTTGGTCTCGCCCAGACACTTCAGCACGGGGCACACCACGGCCGGGGTTGGCCGTGTTGTCCAAGTCTCTTCCGCCCAATATTGAATTTCCGTGCTGCTCGCTTTGGCGACAAACACCACCAACGCAACGAGTACAATCATCGGGAGTTTCACTTGGCACATCCTTTGTGCTAAGTGGCCGCCCGCCGGCAGCCACAGGTAGAGCCGAGCGCAAACGCCCCCGGCTATGATGCGCTGCTCTGGACAACCTGGCAGCGAGAGTGAAGGGGTGGCGGCCGTTAGTGAAAAACAGCCGGTGGGAGTGAACGGTGCACTTCTCCTTTCCACCGTGTGCACCTCGGGGACTCCGTCCCCCCGCCCCCCTTAGGGGCGGTACCGAGCGTTTGCGCTGCCTGTAAGGACGGGCAACGACGATAACAGCCCAATTGTAACGGAAATTACTCCGTGTGACATAGAATTAAACGTAAAAAAACAGGTAACGTGAAGAGCAAACCCGCAAAAGGAAGAGAAAGGAAAGGGCTCGCCCATTGTTTCACTCGTCGTCGGGGTAGAGGCCGTTGCTCGGTCGACGCTGGTGCAACTATGCAAACAGAGACCGAGCAATGCTGTTCGCGAGAGCGAAGCCCTACAAATTATTATACGCTGTTATGCTGCACACCCCCGTCGCGTCACGCGTCGCAGAGCAGATCTTCGCGAAGGGCGAGACGCTTCACGCGCCCCATCTCGTGGACTTGGAGGTCGCGCAGGTGCTGCGACGTTACGTGCGCTCAGGTGATGTCGAGACGGCGCGGGGAGATGAGGCGCTGCGACTTCGCCGATCTTCCGATCACGCGCTATCCTCCGCCGCAATACGCTGCGCTATTGCGCCCTACGCGAAACTACTGATCGCTGTACGAAAACTACCCTTAGGACTCGCGTCAAAATAACTTCCCATTTCTCGCCGCCTATCCATCCCGTGCGGCGGTGTTGCTTCGTCGGTTAAATAGGCCGACTGATATGTTTTGACCTGTCAAGCTAACTACTGCATTGATTCATTTTTCGTTGATGTTTCAAGCACATCGGTTCAGGACATTCCCAGCAGACTGCGACGGTGGATCATACTGATATACGTGGATTGG
>JBPCXK010000698.1:0-2733 GCA_051008635.1 Gammaproteobacteria bacterium | reverse complement strand
CTTTGAACGAGGACCGGCTGATTGAAATGCTGCAAAAGCAGTCCGGGCCAGCCTTGCTGTTGGTGCTCGACGGCGTGACCGACCCGCACAATCTCGGCGCGTGTTTGCGCACGGCGGAGGCTGCCGGTGTCGATGCCGTAGTGACGCCGCACGACCGCGCCGCAGGTTTGACGCCGGTAGTGCACAAGGTTTCCCCCGGCGCGGCGAGCCGCATTGCGTTTGTGCAGGTCGCCAATCTCGCCCGTGCGATGCGCGCCTGGCGGGACCTCGGCGTGTGGATCGCTGGCGCCAGCGCGGATGCCCAGACGTCAATTTACGACCTCGATCTCACCCGCGCCACGGCGCTGGTGCTGGGCGCCGAAGGACGCGGTTTGCGCCGTTTGACCGCCGAGCACTGCGATCATCTCGTGTATCTGCCGATGGCGGGTGGAGAGAGCCTGAATGTGTCGGTAGCCGCCGGAATCTGCCTGTACGAGGCAGTTCGGCAACGTGGGCACAGGAATTGAAAGCGTCCGGGGGCTCCAGTACAATACGCGACCCTTAAGTCAGACGACTTAACTCCTTGCTTCACCGCATACCGGCGGGAGGCAAATCCATAAGGAGCCACAATGAGACACTACGAAATACTAGTTCTGGTCCATCCGGACCAGAGCGAGCAGGTCCCGGCCATGATCGAGCGCTACACCGCTATGGTGGAGTCTCGCGGCGGCAAAATCCATCGCCTCGAAGACTGGGGACGCAGACAGCTCGCCTATCCGATCAACAAGGTTCACAAGGCGCATTACGTCTTGATGAACGTCGAGGCCGACAAGGAAACCATCGACGAATTTCATGGCGCCTTTCGGTTCAACGATGCGGTCATTCGCAACATGATCATGTCCCGCAAGCGGGCGATCACCGAACCGTCGCCCTTGGCGAAGAGCAGGGAAGAGCAGGAAGAAGATCTGCGTGAACAGGCGGCTGCCGAGCGCCGCGCAGCCGATCAGGCTGAAGAGCGCGCGGCCGAATCGGAACACGTCGAGCCGGCGCAGGCCGAAGAGTCGGAGCAGCCGGTGGAGGCCGAAGAGTCGGTGGAAGCCGAACAGTCGGAGCCAGTGGAATCGGCGCAAACCGAACAGCCGGAGCAGCCGGTGGAGGCGGAACAGTCGGAGCCAGTGGAATCGACGCAAACCGAAGAGCCGGAACGAGAACCCACTGTCTGATCATTGCCGAGCCCCGTTGTCGCAACGTGAAAGAGGTTTAAACCATGTCCCGCTATTTCCGCCGCAGAAGATATTGCAAGTTCACGGTAGAAGGCATCACCGAGATCGACTACAAGGATCTCAACCTGCTCAAGGGTTTCGTCTCCGAGACAGGCAAGATCGTGTCCAGCCGCATCACCTGCACCAAGGCGCGTTACCAGCGCCAGCTTGCCAAGGCAGTCAAGCGCGCGCGCTACGCGGCGTTGTTGCCGTATAGCGATCAACATTAGCAAGGAACCCGCGTCAGCGGGCACTTTGGTCCTCCTCCTTTTCGAAAGGGGATTGAGGGGGATTTAACCAATTCTTCCTGCCCGTCCTTTGTTATAAGGAGGGCACCGTCTAATGCGTAAGCTGGCATCGTACATTCTCAGTGGTCGGTTGCAGGCGATCATCGTAGTCGCCGGCTTCGGCGTGCTCGGCCTGATTTTTCCGCCGTTGGTGCTGTTGAGCGGCGCCGCGCTCGGGCTGGTTGCGTTGCGGCTCGGTCCCGCGCACGGCGGCATCATCCTCGCGCTGTCCGGCATCACGCTGGCGGTGATCACATGGCCGATAGTCGGCGGCCCGATGGTAGGCATTGTTTGCGCGCTCTTTCTCTGGTTGCCGATCTTCACACTGTCGCTGGTGCTGCGGCAAACGGTGTCGCTGGGCTTCTGCTTGCAGGTCTGCGCCGCAGCGGGTTTAATGACCGTGCTCGGAGTACACCTGTTCGTGCCAGATGCCTCGGGCAAATGGCGTGCCATGCTGGAGGCCGTGGTGCTGCCCGCGATGGAGCGGGCGCAGATGGCGCCCGAAGTGACAGAAAGAATGGTGGCGGCGCTCACGATCGGGCATTTCATGGGCTCGATGGTGCTCACGTTGATCTTCATGCTTTTTATCGCGCGCTGGTGGCAGGCGATGTTATTTCATCCCGGCGGGTTCAGGGAAGAGTTCACGCAACTACGATTGGGTCAAATGGCGGCGCTGCTGGTGCTCGTCGTGATGGCGGCCGCGATGTTGACTCGTTCGTCCGTTGCGATGGAGCTCGTGATCGTGGCGCTGAGCGCGTTCTTTCTGCAAGGCCTGGCGGTCGCGCACCACCTTAGCGGCAAGGCGCGCAACCCGAAGATGTGGCTCATTGGATTATATGGTTTGTTGTTTGTTGTGCTGCCGTCGTGGGTGCTGGTTGGCGTGGCGGGAATCGTGGATTCATTCGCCGATTTTCGTGCGCGGTTCGACAAACCGCAACAGAATAACGGTTGAAAGTGTAAAGAGGTAAGCAGCAATGGAAGTCATTTTGTTGGACAAGATCGCAAATCTCGGCAACCTGGGTGATTGCGTGAAAGTTCGTCCCGGCTATGCGAGAAATTATCTGATCCCCTCCGGCAAGGCGCAGTTCGCCACGCCCGAGAACGTGGCGAAGTTCGAAGCGCGCCGCGCTGAGCTGGAGCGGGCGGCAGCCGACGCCGCGACCCGCGCCACTGGCCGCCAGAGTCAGCTCGAGGGCGCCGAAGTC
>JBPCXK010000697.1:0-5400 GCA_051008635.1 Gammaproteobacteria bacterium | reverse complement strand
GCCGCCAGAATCCTGGCGGAAAATCTGGGTCGCATTCATAGCGGCGCGCGTGAAACGCAACACCGGAAGGCCGGCATAGCCGGCCTTCCGGTGCTGCGGATTCGCCTCTCACCGCGTCAAGCAAACCATCACCGTTCGGCGTTCTATGGCCGTCTCTAGCCCGCATGTTGCACCACACTAAAACATAGTCGTCAGTCTTGTATCTGCAACGCGCCGGAAGGACATTTTGCAACGGTTTCACGTATCTCAGCTTCTGGTGCAGCCTTTTGATCGATTACAAACTGTCCATCTATCACCTTGAATACAGTGGGCGAGCCTTTTACACATTCGCCTGCATGGATGCAGGTGTTTTCATCCCAGCTTACTTTCATCTCTACACTCCTCTTTGATAACTGTTACTGATCGGTACCAGGTATAGTTGTATTGTCGCCTTTTTTCAAATTCCTGGTGAGGCTTACGCCGGATCAACCAGGCTCCCCATCTCTGACGATGCATGCTTTTGCACAGAGCGGATCGGTAAAGTTGTAAGATTTCGTTTGCATTATCAAGATGACAAAATTCCAAACGAAATAATAATGAATCTACGTCTGATGCGGGGTTCTTCCGGCATTACGGTCTCGAAGACAATGGCGCTCATAGCCGGCGCAAGGAACGCGTTGCACCAAGAAAAAACGAGCGAGAATGATACGTCATTTTGTCCCGACGGGCGGGCTTTGAAACGAATGTTGAATGTCCTATGCTCTCTGGAGGGGTACGCTGCGGTTCACAACAATCAACCCCACATAGGTGTCATGAGATGTTTAAAGCAACCATATTGGTCGTGGGTGCGGTTTTTGTTGGTGCGAGTATTCAGCCAGCGCTCGGCGCCACGAAGGTGCCACAGCCGCTTTCATCTTTTAAGGGAAACAAAGTCGTATCAAGAGGCCTGGACAGATCCGCGGGTGATGTGCGGTGGATTCTTCCCGGCCAGCGCGCGCTGGACCCGGCTCTCTTCGGTACGCCTGCCGCGCCACTCGGTTTCGAGCCCGACGTGGGTGTCCCCGTGGGCGGTCGTTTGACGAACAATGACGGAACCGCCTTTACCACAACCGCCGGCCCGGTTCCCTTTTCCAACCGTTTCGCCGACGTCACTGGTGGTTATCGAATGAGCGTACGAGACCGGACGCTCGACGATGACTTGAAGTCCAAAGACACCATTAACTTCCAGGCAAAGCTGACCAGCCCGGATGGTGCTCGAAGCTATAAGGTGCGCGTCAAACGCATTTTACCGGTTGGTGTTCTGCATCCGGTGTTCGGTGGTGTCGGCATCAACATGCTCCATCACGGCATGACCGGCATCGGGACGAAGCTGCAACCCACTGCGCCGACCATCGCGGCCTTCTGGGGAATCGGGAATATCTCCGTGGATGGCGCGCTGTCCCCACAGGGAAAAGATCGGCTGGTCCACGGGATGATCACGTGCAGCGTGCGGAACGAGAACTACCAGCTGGTTTTCGACAGCGATGTCGACTGCAGCAGAATACATTTCCACCTTTTCCTGCCACCGTTCAAGATAGAAAAGACGAAAGGCGGTTTTGCCGAGGTCCCCAGCCCGGTACCGACGGGGTTCATCTTGCCGAACGGCGTGGAGCAACCTTTCATACATGGGATGTTTGAGAACATCCGGCTCCAGATGGGTGACGACAATGGCGATGGCTAGGAGCGCCAAACGCGCAGCTCGCTGACTTCGTTACGCGCCTTGGGTGTAGTTGGCCACGCCCAGGGCGCACTCCAATCTGCTATCGAGCGTTCAGCGCTTTAGATCGTGCGCCCGCCATCCACGGCGAGCATTACACCGGTGATGAATGCCGCCTCGTCCGAGGCCAGATACAGCGCGGCGGTGGCAATGTCTTCGGGATTGCTCATGCGCCCAAGCGGGATGGTCGCAACGAACTTCGCGCGGTTTTCCGGCGTATCCGGCACGCCCATAAACGTCTCCAGCAAGCCCGTTGCGCCGATCACCGGTGCAACTCCGCAAACACGAATCTTGTCGGGCGCAAGCTCCACGGCCAGCGATCTGGTCATGGAGTCCACCGCGCCCTTCGAGGAGTTGTACCAGGTCAATCCCGGACGCGGACGTGTCGCGGCGGTCGAGCCGACATTGATCATCACACCGCCACCGAGTTCGCGCCAGTGCGGCACAATCGCCCGGGTCATGTGAAAAATGGAAAGCACGTTGGTGTCGTACACGCGCTGAAAGGTTTCTTCGTCGACGTCGAGCAGAGGTTGATTGCGGTGCGACCAGCCGGCGTTGTTCACGACAATATCGACACCGCCGAAGGTGTCGATTGCAGTGTCGACAGCCGCATCGATATCCGAGCGTTTCGACACGTCGCAGGTGAGCGCGATCGCCGCGTTGCCGATGCTATCGGCAACCGTCTGCGCGCCTTCGCCATTGATATCCGCAACCGCCACTTTTGCCCCTTCGACAGCATAGCGCCGCGCAATTGCGCGGCCGAATCCGGAAGCCGCGCCGGTGACGATGGTTCTTTTTCCCTGGAGGCGCATCATTGTTTCCCGTGGTTATAAAGCGCCATGCTATTTGAATAGAGCCGCCTGCCTCAAGCGGTGTGTCGGCGTTTGACAGCGGGATTTCGTACGAACAGGATTGCCCCGCTGCCGACGAGGCGATGGGGCCCCTGGGGCTCCCGCTCAGGCTCAGTCGTTTCCGATCGCCCGTCCCGTAATCACTTATAATCTTTTGAAATCGAGCCGTAGCGCGACAAATAGCCAGTGACAATCCCATTTACATCGCTTGTACGTGAATTGCCGGCGGCGACTCCCTTCGTGGGGCCGGAGGCGCTGGAACGAGAACGCGGCGCCAGGTTCAAGGCCCGCATCGGCGCGAACGAGAGCGCATTCGGCATATCGCCACGCGCAGTTGAGGCGATGCGCGAAGCCGTTGCCCGTGGCTCCTGGTACGCAGACCCCGAGAGCTACGATTTGCGCAGCGCCCTGGCTGCGCGCCACGGCGTCGATATCGAGGAAATCTGTGTCGACGCCGGCATCGACTCTCTGCTCGGCTTGACGGTGCGTATGCTGGTCAGCGCCGGCGCTCCGGTGGTCACGTCACTCGGCGCCTATCCCACGTTCAACTACCACGTGGCGGGCTTTGGGGGTAACTTGCTTACTGTGCCATACAAGGATGATCACGAAGACCCGGATGCCTTGTTGGCGATGACGCGCAAACACGACGCGCCGCTGGTCTATCTTGCCAACCCCGATAATCCGATGGGCACGTGGCACGACGCGGAGCAGGTTCAGGCGTTCGTTGATGACGTTCCCGACGGCACCGTGCTTGCGCTGGACGAAGCCTACATCGAGTTCGCCAGCGACAGTGTCGCGCCACCCGTCGATACGCGCAATCCGCGCGTGATGCGCCTGCGTACGTTTTCCAAAGCGTACGGCATGGCCGGCCTCCGCATCGGCTATGCCATCGCCCACAAAGACCTGATCACGGGATTGAACAAGATAAGAAATCACTTCGGTATTAATCGGGTGGCCCAAATTGGCGCACTCGTATCGCTCGGCGACGAAGCTTTCCTCGAATCCGTGTCTCACGCCGTGGAAGCGGGCCGCCAGCGCATCTACGCCTTCGCCAGGAGCCACGGGTTGGACGCGCTGCCGTCGTTCACCAACTTTGTTGCCGTCGACATCGGCTCGCCCGAACGCGGCGCCGCCATGTTGAAGGCGCTTGGCGAAAAAGATGTCTTCATGCGCATGCCCGGCGTTGCGCCGCTGAATCGCTGCATTCGCGTCGGCATCGGTACCCTGGACGAGAACGCGTTGTTCGAAGAAGCGTTCACTGCTTCGTTGGCGGAATTGCCGCGCGATGGAGGTTAGGCCTGCCTGAACTCGCGGTTTCCGTAGGTGTCGCAAAAACCAAACGATGGCATCGGTAGGTTGGTGGTGAGCTAGCCCGCATTTCTCACCACGATGACGAGCCCTCGCTTGATCTTTGATTCCACAAGGCATTTTCTTCAGTCGGAAATACGACCTGTATTCCGCTCCTTCAGAAAATGCCTTGTGAAACCAAATCTCTGCGCGATCATCTCGCCCCGCGGTGAGAAATGCGAGCTAGCGCTCACCACCACCTACAGGTGTCCTTTTGAGTTTAACGACACCCCTTTCAGCGGCGATCAAACTATCGCATCGCGGCTGAAGAAGGGTGTCGCAAAACGCGATCCTGACTCCGGACCGTCATGCCGGACCTGATCCGGCATCCAGTAATCCGGTTCAGCGTCTTACAGGTCTAACTCGTTTGGTTCCGACCGCCTCCTCTCCGCTACTGACGTTATACTTCACAGCGTATAAAATTAGTTTATACTCAATAGCGTATATATTCTGTGTATACGCTATAGCGTATCAGGTGACTCATGCGACGTATCACGACGACAACGGAACTGGGTGCTGTCCTGCGGGACCGCCGTCAGCAAACATCCCTGACCCAGGCCGGCGTCTCCGAGCGAGTCGGTCTGCGGCAGGCGACCGTGTCGGACTTCGAGCGACGGCCCGATAGAGCGAGGGTCGAGACTTTGTTCAGGCTACTCGCGGCGCTGGAGATGGATCTTTATCTCCAACCAAAAGAAGAGCGTAGAAAGCCAACCGCTCGCCCCGCCAACGCGGAGCGCTGGTAGGTGGGGCGCAAAGCCAAAACCCGGATACTCTATGCCAACATGAACGGGCGCCGGGTAGGGCGGCTCGAAAAGCGCTCGAACGGCACTCTTGCATTCACGTACGATCAGGCGTGGCTCGATTGGGAAGGCACGCGAGCACTATCACTTTCACTGCCGTTGATCCAGAGATCGATCACCGGGGACGTGGTGGAGAACTATTTCGATAATCTGTTGCCCGACAACACCGCCATTCGCAATCGTATTCAGGCGGGAGTCACCCCCTGGAGCAGCTCCGTGGCTTCGACCCTGGCGTTGGCGCCAGCCGCCGTTTGGCGCACCCCGAATCGACATGTTTAGAATGACGTGTCGATGCAGTCGACACATCTTCACGACATGTCGATTTCTGAGCTACAAATCGACATGTTAGACACTCAGGCACGGCTCGGCCCGCGCCGCGCCGTCACGGCCCCTCACTTTGTCGGCGCCTCAAATGTCGCAGAGACCGCTTTGTTCCCATGCGGTACCCCGCTCAGCGGAGGTTGTGCCACATCGCAAGCACAGTAGGAATGTATTGTTGATCCGATCCCGGCAGTTAAATCGGCATTTTTTACCGATCCAGTCGATCATAAATACTTTAACGTGCTGTTTATCAAAGATTTATATCTCGCATTCATACCGGCAAAATAGCCGGCATTATGGATGCGTTTTCCTCCATGGAACCCATGCTTCCGACCGACCCCAGGTC
>JBPCXK010000696.1:0-3296 GCA_051008635.1 Gammaproteobacteria bacterium | reverse complement strand
GACCAGGA
Source organism: Gammaproteobacteria bacterium (assembly GCA_051008635.1). GTDB lineage: Bacteria > Pseudomonadota > Gammaproteobacteria > JBPCXK01 > JBPCXK01 > JBPCXK01. Next base: position 3,288 of record JBPCXK010000696.1, on the reverse strand, counting down.
CAACGCGTCCGTGATAGTCCGCCAGGCTGAAGTCGCGGCCGTTCTGATCTTGCAGGCTCATTGCTGGCAGGGGTCGAGGGCTTTGCCGCACCGCGAGCCGCCGGGCCTCCTCGGCAGTTAAGGCGCGAAAGCCATCCGTGCCGACCCATAGGACGAATCCCCCCAACACGACAACCACGAGCCCGGCGAGGAGGCTGCGCATCGTCAGGCGAAAGCCCCCATCGCACGGAGCCGAGTGAGAAAGCGGATCACGAAGACGAGCACCGCCAGGATAACGAGCGTCCCGAACACGGATGCGAGCCGATCATAAGCCACCCATTCCGGTAGATGCACGGCCCAGCGTCGCGCGACGCCATCCTTGCCAGCCATGAGGAATGTGGCAATGAAGGCAAGCCCGGCTATCGTGTAAATCCAGAAGCCGGCGCGATCCAACAATATGTCCTTTTCGTCGCCCTCACCCTTTGCCAGGTAGTACATGAATCCGAAAAACATGGCGACCAGGCCGAGCAAAAGGTAAAAGTGAAAATGCCCGGGCACCCACATGGTGTTGTGCATCACCAGATTGACAACGATGGTGGCATCGATGATGGCCGGGAGCACCCCTGCCGCCCAACCGAACACCGACAGGAACAGCAAACCGGATGCAAGATCCCACTGGATCGCTGATCGATAAACAATGGTCAGCGTGCCGATGGCGGTCACCACGAGCACGGGAAAGCCGCTGGTATAGGAGATGATCTGGCCCATCCAGAGCATCCATGTCGGCATGACAAAATCCATGAGCAAGTGGTGCGGATAGACGATGAGCACCATAACGAGGGTCGCGCTCCATGCAGCCAGAAACACCTTGGTCGCCGGCCACGGACGCCCGGTGTATCGAGGCAGGATCTCGTACACGGCAACTATCGCCATGTAGATGGTGGCGTTGATAAACGTGTGCCCGAAGAAGTAAATAAGGTTCTTCGCGAGCAAGGCATCGATACTGAAGCCGGGTACGTACAGGTTGACAAGACTGATAGTCAGGATCACTGCGCCGACCCCGATCGCCAGCACGTTCATGATTGTGACCACGGTGCTTGCAACGACGGTGGGTGGTGGTGGGTCGCCGGTATCGCCACCGAACAGTTGTGGCCAGCCCAACGCCCGCCCCAGTCCGCCATAGCGCGAAAGGATGGCGCGCCCGATGTCCAGGAACAGCAGCAAAAAGCCGACCCCCACCAGGAGCACGCCGACCAGATACGCCGCGGCCGCACCCGCGACCCAGACACCGGCCGACTTCGCCGGCAACGGGTAGAGAAACGTCCAGGCGCCTGCAAACCCGCCGATGAAGGTTCCACCGAGAACGAGGACAACACCGATCAGGAAGAAGATCAGATTTGTAATGAGGATTGCTTTGCTCAGCCTCACGTACTGGCGGAGGAAGTACCACAGGATTGCCGCGCCACCCAGACCCGAGATGCCCACCATCCCGATGCCGTGGGCGGTCATGACCTGGTAGAAAAGATCGTCCGGGACCTGGAGCGTCCCCCCTTGCGACAGGCGCATCAGCAGCCCGAATAACATCAACAACACCAGCACCAGACCCGTGACGCTCATATACGCCAGCACGACGCGCTTGGATGTTACGTCAACCGCTTCCCCGTGCACCGACTCTGTCATCATAGAGTCCTCCTCTATTCACCTCGCAGCGACACGGAGTTCTGCAACCATCGCATGGTGCGCCAACCCGCAGTACTCGAGGCAGAGAATCTTATAGGTCCCCGGTTCCGCAAACGTATGGCGCAAGACGTTGGTGTAGCCAGGCATTGCCTGAGTCTGCGCAATCAGCCGCAACTCGGCGTCGTACAGACCGAGGCCGTGATTTACGTCCGAGCTCGTCACATGGAACTCAACCGGCTCTTCCACTACGGCGCTGTCGCTGGACAGTGACCACTCCCACTGTTTTCCCGTTACCTCAATGACCTGGGGCGTACCGGTACCGGCAGCGGGCGACGAATACGGCAGATCTGTCAGCGACAAGAAGAGTATCGGCACGCATATCAGCGCCAGACCCCAAAATACGACCGCGCGAATGCGCGAAGAACGGCGTTGCAACGGGGCATAGTCGTCCTGCCGCGCACCCGATTTCCACGCCACAAAGGCGAAAATCGCGAGCACGACGATGACCAACAGAAGGGTAATTTGCCAGGCGATTTCTTGATACATGCGCGGACTCCAATGGCATGCTGCAACTTAGGGCTCGCGACAAAATAACTTCACGTTTCTCGCCGCCTATCCATCCCGTGCGGCGGTGTTGCTTCGGCGGGTAAATAGGCCGGCTATTCGCCCGCCTCGCGCCTTGCCGCACGGGCGCCTAGACGCCGAGAAACGTGAACTTATTTTGTCGCGAGCCCTTAGTATGGACCTGAACAGCGCCGAGGTTACGCTTCATATAGTCCTCGGGCAAGTCAAAGAACGTCCATGACTTTGTGGTCCCACCCGCGCAGCCGGTTACACGGCCGCAGTTACCGACCCTTGAAAACTGCACACCTCATCCCCACCTCTAGAAGCAGGTAATTATCCAACCGCTTACGAGGTGTATGACTATGTTTTCGCTAGTGAATTACGAACCGTGGAACCTGCTCAACCAGTTGCACAACGACGTTGAGCGCAAGTTCTTTAATGGCAACGGTGATGGAGCCAGATTGTGGTCGCCGGCCGTCGACGTCAAGACCGAAGACGATGCTTATGTACTGCGCGCCGATGTGCCCGGCGTCGAGCCGAAAGACATCGAACTCAGCGCAGAAAACGGCGTGCTGACGGTCAAGGGCGTGCGCAGCGAGGAGAACAAAGACGAGAAGGAGAACTACACGCGCGTCGAGCGCGTAGCGGGTAGCTTTTATCGTCGCTTCACGCTGCCCGAGGACGCCGATGCCGAGAACATCTCGGCGCAGAGCAAAAACGGCGTGCTGGAAATCCGCATCCCGAAGCAGGAGCAGGCGCAGCCGCACAAGATTGCGGTGCAGCACTAAGATTAACGTCAGTTTGACGGACTGGAGTTGAGTGATGCGCCGCGTACAACGCGGCGCATTTTTTTGCGTTGATTGCGGTCTGAGGTATTAAGGTATTAGCGATGAAATACAAAGACTACTACGAGATCCTGGGTGTTGACCGCAGCGCCAGTCAGGCCGATATCAAAAAGGCCTACCGCCGGCTTGCGCGGAAATATCATCCGGACGTCAGCAAGGAAAAAGACGCCGAAGAACGCTTCAAGGAAGTCAACGAGGCCAACGAGGTGCTCAGCCATGC
>JBPCXK010000695.1:0-3245 GCA_051008635.1 Gammaproteobacteria bacterium | reverse complement strand
AATGGGACGGATTGAGGCACCGGCACATGGCGAAAGCCGCCGGACAACAGCAACTCCCCGATCCCTGTGGATACCGCGCCAGTCATCGACTCTACCCACGATGACGAGCCCTCGCTTGATCTTTGATTCCACAACGCATTTTCTTCAGTCGGAAATACGACCTATATTCCACTCCTTCAGAAAATGCCTTGTGAAATCAAATCTCTGCGCGATCATCTCGCCCCGTGGTGAGAAATGCGGGCTAGGAATCCGGACTCCACCCCCACGCGCGCAGGGCGGCGTCAATGGTACTTTCAAGCAGAGTCAGATATTTCACTCCACCCCCACGCGCGCAGGGCGGCGGCCACGGTGCGGGTGAATCGTTCGGCGCCCGAAACAGTGAGATGATCGACGTTCTGCAGCGCCGTAGCCGGAAACGTGACCGGTTCGGGCAAGAGAAAATGGAGTCTGGGGTGCGCTTTGATGAATGTCGCCAGGCTATCCTGAACCTCCTGATAATAGTCGGCAAAGGAGCGGTCCTCGAAGACCCCCTCGTAGATCGGGCTGCTGATCAGAAATACATCGAACTGATGATCTCTCGCCAGCTCGCTGATGTGTTCGAGGGACCGCCGGTTGATGGACGACATCCTGAAGTCGCCGCTGGCGCCGACTGCTTCGCGGTGCTCTGTCGTATCGCGTCTGACTGAAGCGGGGCGGGCATCGTGTTGAGGGTCGAATCCATCTGCGTCGATCTGCCGCGTCCGGCGCTTCGACGGGTACATGATCCGGCGCGCCAGCCCCTGGTTGTTGGCATACAGCGGCAAGTAACGGGCCGCGGTGTACAGTACCTGCTCCTTTGCGGACAGATTTGCCCGCGGCTGTAGCCGCCGCCAGAAATCCCACGACAGGGGCACCATCGCCAGCGACGTCGGCCTCAAATCACGGGCCCAGGTATCGTACGTGTGCGTGATCAGCACCGCAGTGGGCGGTGGGAACCTCTCCAGATAGGTGGACAGCATCCACGCGTCACCCGCCAGCGCCACGCTGGCCGTCGTGCACAGGTTTGTCGAGCTGACGTTGAGCTCTTCGTTGAGCACTGCCGGGGCGACGCCCTGCAGACAGCTCGAATCGCCCAGTATCAACACGTCCACCGGTTGTTTGCGCGCCAGCAGCATCCGCCACTTCGACTCGATCGCCTGATAGCCGACATTGTTGGTGTTGGTGGGCAGTAAAAAATTGATGGCGGCGACAATTAACAGTGCGCCGACCACGCACATCGCGATGCTGCCAGGGCTGGCGGGGCCCACCCGCTCCTCGGTCAACCAGGTGTGCGACTCGCTATGCATCGATGACATCGTCTCGCCTGCTCAAAACTGAAAATAGATGAACTCGATGGATTCCCTGACGCCAAAAATCAGGATCCAGATCAAAAAGAATGCATAAATCACCATACGCGCCCAAACACTCAGCTTCGTTATGATCAGGAGATCGCGCGTCGTGTATTGATACAGCTGCACCACCAACAACGGCAGACTGAAGAAAGTCAGTTTGTAAGCCAGGTCCAGGCTCCCGGGCCCCGGAATCACGCCGATGTGGCTGAATATGTAGCCTATCTGCTCCAGCGACTGCGAGCGAAAGATAATCCAACCGATGACGGTGAGGACGAACATGAGCGCCATTTTCCCCAGTACGCGCCAGCGCGAGTAGCGCCCGCTCCACGGATCATCGTGTTGCGGATTCCTGTCGAATGCCCGGTAGGCGATAAGGATGCCGCCATGAAACGCACCCCACACGACGAAGTTCCAGGCCGCACCGTGCCACAAACCACCGAGCAGCATCGTGAGCATGAGGTTGCGGTAGGTCATCATCGCGCTCTTGCGATTGCCGCCCAACGATACGTACAGGTAATCCCGCAACCACGACGACAGCGAAATGTGCCAACGCCGCCAGAAATCGCTGGGATTGAGTGCGAAGTAAGGCAAGCGGAAGTTGACCATCAGCTCGAAACCCAGGAGTTTGCACACGCCGCGGGCTATGTCCGAATAAGCCGAGAAGTCACAGTAGATCTGCACGGTAAACGCGAGCGCGGCCAGCGTCAGATCCAAGCCCTCGAACGACGTATGGTCGTTGAAGACAGTGTCGGCGATCATCGCGACGTTGTCCGCGACGACGACTTTCTTGAAGTAGCCCCACAGGATCAAAAAGAGTCCGGCATTGATCTGTGCGGCGACCAGTTTTCGGGGGGCCGTTACCTGCGGCAAGAGATTGGCGGCTCGTTCTATTGGACCCGCCACGAGCTGGGGGAAGAATGAAACGAACAGTGCGTAATCGAAAAAATTCCGCACAGGCTTGATCTTCCTCCGATAGATGTCGACCGTGTAGCTGATGCTTTGGAAGGTGTAGAACGAGATGCCGACCGGCAGAATGATATTGAGCGTTGCAAAATCCGGATGCATGCCGAGGAGTTCCAGCAAATGGCTGAAACTGTCGGCAAAGAAGTTGAAGTATTTGAAAAACCCGAGAATGCTGAGGTTGGCCGCTATCGATGTCGCGAGCAGCAGCTTGCGCCTGCCGGGCGCGTCGGTGTTGTGCAGCGCGCGCCCGACGAGGAAATCGATGGTCGTGGTAGTGGCCAGCAGCGCCAGGAAACGCCAGTCCCAAAAGCTGTAGAACAGATAGCTCGCCACCAGCAGCATTCTGTTTTGCGCCACGTAGCGGCGCCGCAGAATTATGTAAAGCGCGTAGACACCAACAAGGAAAGCCAGAAAGCTGAGGGAGTTGAAAAGCATTGTTGAGAGATATACGGGGCTCGCAATCCTTTGCGGCAGGGTGCGCGGGCGCTGTATTGTTGTTTCTGAACCGAATTCCCGGGGGAGCGGCGGCAAAACTGTCCAAACATATCGCATTTCCCCCGGCCCGATTGCGGAGCAGGTCTCAGTTCAACACCGCAGAATGGAACAACCGGTTTTGGTATTTTGTCACTGCAATTCTGATTGATCCGGGGTAACAGTTCGGTGGGGTTTACTACGACCCGGTAAATCTCTGACAATAGCCCCACCGGGTACTGGCCCCGGTGACAACTAAGGAAGGGGAGAAAACAATGGTCTCGAACGACTGTTCTATGCTCTCGGCGTCTGCCGAGGGGCTCAAATCCACCCAAAAGTCCATCCGCGCCACTGCGGCGTTTTTCATCATCGCGGCGAGCTGGCAGTTTCTGCCTGGTGTGTCGCGTGCGGCTGATCTCGCGCTCGGAGCGCCGAACCCGG
>JBPCXK010000694.1:0-16143 GCA_051008635.1 Gammaproteobacteria bacterium | reverse complement strand
AGCTGATGGTTTGCTTATTGCACCACCATAACCGCTTCGACCTCGACGCCAACCCCTTTGGGCAAGGCCGAAACACCAACCGCCGCGCGCGCCGGGTACGGCTCGTCGAAGTAGGTTGCCATGATTTCGTTGACGGTCGGAAAATTGACGAGATCGGTAAGATACACGGTCAGCTTGACGATATCCGCGGGGCCGCCGCCCGCTGCTTGCATCACCGCGCGCAGGTTCTTGAACACCTGATCTATCTGCGCCTCGATGCCGCCGTCGACCACTTCCATCGTCTCCGGCACGAGCGGAATCTGGCCTGACAGGTAAACCGTATTATCGACCTTGACGGCTTGCGAATAAGTGCCGAGCGCGTGCGGCGCTTTGTCTGTGGAAACAATTTGTCGGGCCATGAAAGCGTCTCTTGGTTTTTACGATTTTGCCACCTGCCGCGGAACAGCGTCACCTCAACCGCATCACCTTATAAACCTGTGGATGATTACGAATTGCGCGCATCAACCGCGCAAGATCTTTGCGGCTTTTGACGGTTTGCTGAAAGGTGATAGTGCTCGTGCTGCCTACGCGTTCCTCGAAGGACACATTCTCGATGTTGGAACCCATGTCGGCAATCTTCGCCGCGACGGTAGCAAGCATGCCGCGCTGATTCACGCACACGACACGAATCGCGGCCGAGAATTCGGCGTCGGCGTTCTTCGACCACTCGACGTGTATGGTCTGATCCGGCCTGCTGCGCTGACGGGTGAGATTCGAGCAAGAGTCACGATGAATCACCAGGCCACGGCCGGTGCTCATGGCGCCAACGATCGGATCGCCGGGGATGGGATGACAACACTTGGCGAACGTCACCACCATCCCCTCGGTGCCCTTGATCTCGAGGGCCCGCGGGCGACCGGCTCTCTCCTCGACCAGCTGCTGAGAATCGTCTTCCATGGACAACAGGCGTCGCGCGATCAGCGGCGCCATACGATTGCCAAGTCCGATGTCCTCCAGCAGGGCATCCATCTTCTTGACACCGATCTCCTTGAGCGTGGCCCGGAGGTGTTTATTGTGGATTTTGCCGAGGCTGCTGTCGTGGCTGGCCAGCGCCTTGTCCAGCAAGCGCGAACCGAGCTGAACCGCCTCTTCGGACTTCAGGTTCTTGAGCGCGTGGCGGATAGCGGCGCGCGCCTTGGCCGTGACCACGAAGTTGAGCCACGCCGCATTGGGTCGCGCCCCGGGCGCGGTGATGACTTCCACCGTCTGTCCGCTGGCGAGCACGCTACTGAGCGGCGCGAGCCGCCGGTCGATCTTGACGGCCACGCAGGTGTTACCGACGTCGGAGTGCACTGCATAAGCGAAATCGACCGCGGTGGCGCCGTGCGGCAGCTCCATGATCTCGCCGACGGGCGTAAATACGTAAACCTCGTCCGGAAACAGATCGACGCGCACGCTTTCGAGAAACTCGATCGAGTTGCCGGCGCTTTGTTGAATCTCGAGAACGTCTTTGAGCCATTCCTGCGCGCGCGTCTGAGCCTTGGCGCTGTAGTGATCGCCCGCTTTATACAGCCAGTGCGCGGCGATGCCGGACTGGGCGATTCGGTCCATTTCTTCGGTGCGAATCTGCGCCTCGATAGAAACGCCGTGCGGGCTGAACAGAACCGTATGCAAAGACTGATAACCGTTGACCTTGGGAATCGCGATGTAGTCCTTGAAACGTCCGGGCACAGGCTTGAACAGATTGTGGATGACACCAAGCGCGCGGTAGCAGGTGTCCACGTCGCCGACTACGAGCCGGATGGCGAACACGTCGAACACCTCCGCGAACGACAGTCGCTTCGACTGCATCTTCTTGTAGATGCTGTACAGATTCTTCTCCCGCCCGTAAATACGGCTCTCGATACCGGCCTGCTCCAACGCTTCGCAGATACCGGCCTCGATCTTGTTCATGACTTCCTTGCGATGGCCGCGTGTGCGGCGCACGGCTTCTTCGATGATCCGGTAGCGCATCGGATACAGCGTCTGAAAGCCGAGCTGCTCGAGCTCGACGCGCAAGGCGTTCATGCCAAGGCGTTGCGCGATCGGCGCGTAGATCTCCAGCGTCTCGCGCGCGATGCGTTTGCGCTTGTCTGCTGGCATGACCGACAGCGTGCGCATGTTGTGCAGGCGGTCCGCCAGCTTGACCATGACCACGCGAATGTCCTTGACCATGGCCAGCATCATCTTGCGGAAGTTCGCGGCCTGCGCTTCCGCCTTGGATTCGAAGGTCAGGTGTGTGAGCTTGCTGACGCCGTCGACAAGCTCGGCGACGTCCTTGCCGAACTCGGCGGCGAGTTGCTCTTTGGCGGTAGGCGTGTCCTCGATGACATCGTGCAGAATGGCCGCCATGATGCTGTCGGCGTCCATGTGCATCTCCGCCATGGTTTTGGCGACCGCCAGAGGATGATTGATGTACGGCTCGCCGGTAAGCCGCGTCTGGCCGCTGTGGGCCTCGGCGCTAAATAGATAAGACCGGTAGACGTCCCTGACCTGCTCCGGCTCCAGGTACGACTCCATTATCGCGCACAGCTCGCTCACCTGGAACCGGGTCGGGTCCCGGCTCGTTACTGGTTTGGACGTCGCTGACGCGAGCTCTGCCATGGAATATCGCCTTCAAGGCTTCGATTCAAAACGTAACGGTTAGATCGATGTCGCCGCCGATGACGGTTTCATCCTCTACGTCCATTTCTGCCTGCAGGGCGGTCTCCTCGAGAATCTCTGCGGTAATCTTGCCCTCGGCGATTTCGCGCAGGGCAACGACCGTCGGTTTGTCTCGCTCCCACTCCACCAACGGCTCGCTGCCGATGGCGATCTGCCGCGCGCGCTTGCTGGCCAACAACACCAGCTCGAAACGGTTATCTACGTTTTCCAGACAGTCTTCTACGGTAATCCGCGCCATTTATCACTCCTGAAATAGGGGTTAACTGATTGTATGAACTGGAATTCTAGCACGCTGAGAAAAAAGGTCATGCTCCGGCTCACGGGCGGCTCAACAGCTCATTCAGAAGCGCCTGATGTTTTGCAGCCTGACGTGACAGCCGTTGCCGCTCACCGCGCAGGATCGCAGTGAGGTCAGCGAGCGCCTCGTCGAACACTTTATTGACGACAAGATAGTCGAATTCGTCATAGTGACTCATCTCCACCAGCGCGGCGCGCATGCGTCTTTGCACCACCTCATCGCTGTCCTGTGCCCGCGCGCGCAGGCGCTGCTCCAGCACCTCGAGCGAAGGCGGCGCGATGAAAATGGACTCACAATCGCGGATGCGCTGGCGCCCCTGACGGGCGCCTTGCCAGTCGATCTCCAGAATCACATCGCAACCCCGTTCGAGCTCGGCCACGGCCGCCGCCTCGGACGTGCCGTAGTGGTTCCCGAACACTTCCGCGTGCTCGAGAAACTCACCGCGTTCGGTCATCCGCGTGAACTGTGCATCGTCCACGAAATGATAATGAACACCATCCTCCTCACCCGGGCGCATGGCGCGTGTCGTGTGCGAGATCGACACCACCACATCGGACAAGCTATCCGCCAGGGCCCTGACGAGACTCGTCTTGCCGGCGCCGGACGGGGCGGAAACGATGTAGAGCGCACCTTCGGGCATTGTGGTCTAAAGGAAAAAACGCAGAGGCGCAGACGCGCAGAGGCGTAGAGATAAAGACAGAGTGCAGGACAAGGTGCCGAATTTCGCGACGGACCAACAGCCGCCTGCGAGATCGAGAAGCATCGAATCCTCTACGCCTCTGCGGCTGTGCGCCTCCGCGTTGTTCTCTTTAGGATTCAGCTTTTCCGCGCCCCGTTCCTGCGGCGATTCAACAGCACGAAATCCACAACGCCCATCAGCACACAGGCGACGACTATCGTCCACAGGTCGGGCTCGTTCACATACCACACAACGATGCTCATGAACGCCGCCAGCAACAGGATCCAGAACGCAGCAAGTACTTTGTCCAGCATGGTCGAATTTTTCATGTTTCGGTTTCCTGATCTTGAGCCGCCTTTGCGACGAGCCAGCGCGCCGTACGCAACAGCCGCGCGTCATCGTACTTTCCGCCAACCAGTTGCACACCAACGGGCATGTCTTCTCCGCCCACCAGCAGCGGCAGCGTAATCGCGGGCACACCCAGAAAGGTCCAGAGAGTGCAAAACGCAGGGCTGCCCGTGGATTCGAGTCCAACCGGCGCCTCACCGCTCGCCGCCGGCGTGATGATGGCATCGTAACGCTCGAAGACCTCTTCGAGGCCGGCGTTGAGCACCGCGGCCATATCCACAGCGCGATTGTAATCGATCGCGGCACAGGCCTGACCTTCTTCGATCATTTCTCGCAGGGTGTCGCTGAGCTGATCCTTGCCGCTCTCGTAAAGGCCAGCGAAGCTCTTTGCAAGGTCGGCGTACATAATCCTGCGGTGCCAGCCGATGGCGTCATCGAACACGGCGGGTAACTGCACGTCGTCACAACCATCGCCCAAAAACCCGGCAAGCTCCTGAAACGCAGCCTGCGTGTCGGCGCCGGCCTGACCCCACACCGGCGACTTGACGAACGCAAGATTCGGCTGCAGCGGCGGCTCGGTGGCGACGGTTGCCACAAGGCGTGGGCGCGCACGCATGACCATACCGGCATCGCGCTCGTCGTAAGCCATCATGGGTTCCGCCAACATGGCTGCATCTTCCACCGAACGCGCAAGCACGCCGACGGTATCGAGCGGCGGAGACTGCGACAGCACGCCGTAGCGCGAGATTGCGCCATGAGTCGGCTTGTAGCCGACTACACCGCAATACGACGCCGGCCTTATCACTGAACCATTGGTCTGGCTGCCGAGCGCCAGCGGCACCATGCCGGCGGCGACGGCCGCAGCGGAGCCGCTGGATGAACCGCCGGGCGTGCGCTCGGCATCGAGGGGATTGGTGGTCTTGCCTGGCGCATACACCGCCAACTCCGTGGTCACGGTCTTGCCCATGATCACCGCGCCCGCCTCCCGTAGCAACGTTACAACCCGTGCATCCTCCGACGGTTGCCGCCCGGCAAACAAGGGTGTGCCGTTTTCGGTGGGCCACGCGCGCGTATCGAAGATATCCTTCACGCCTACCGGCACGCCGTGCAGCGGCCCTGTGCCCATGCCGGATTTGCGCTGTTCGTCGGCGCGGCGCGCCTGTTCGAGCGCGAATTCGGCATCCAGGTGAACCCAGGCCTGCACCGTCGGTTCCATCGCCTCAATCCGCGCGAGACACGAGCGCACGAGTTCCTCCGAGCTGAGCTCACCCTGCTCGATGCCTCTTGCGGCCTCAGTCGCGCTCAGCGCCCACAGATCCATAGACAGTAATGCGGGCTTAGCCGTACATCTTCGACGGCAACCACAGCGCGATCTCCGGAAACAGGTACAACAACGCCATGGCGAGAAACACCATCGACAGAAACGGCAACACGCCCTTGAAGATCTCGATCAACTGAATATGAGGTGGCGCGACGCCTTTCAGGTAATACGCCGCCATGGCCATTGGTGGCGTCAGAAACGACGTCTGCAAATTCAGCGCGACCAGAATGCCGAAAAACAGAGGATCGACGCCAAAGTGCGGCAGCATCGGCAAAAAGATCGGCACGAATATGATGATGATCTCGCTCCACTCCAGCGGCCAGCCGAGCAGAAAGATGATGAACTGCGCCAGGATCAGAAACATCACCGGCGAGAGATTCATACCGAGCACGAACTCCTCGATGAGCGCGTGTCCACCGAGATAGGAAAACACGGACGCAAAAGTCCACGAGCCCACAAACAGCCAGCACACCATTGCCGACGTGCGCACGGTCAGGTAGACCGATTCCCGTAGCCGCTCCCACGTCAACGCGCGGTAGGCCGCCGCCAGCACGAGACCGCCGAGCGCGCCCACGGAGGCCGCTTCGGAAGGTGTCGCCAGCCCGAACAGGATCGCACCGAGCACAGAGAGAATCAAAAACGCCAACGGAAAGAACGATGTCGCCATCATGAACAGGATTCTGCCGAAAGACACGTCGGGGATGTCTTCCGCGCGCGGTTTCGGCGCCAACGATGGATTGAGGTAAGCGCGCCCAATCACGTACAGAATGTATAAACCGGCCAGCATAAAGCCCGGCAGAATAGCGCCCGCGTACAAGCGCACGACCGACACGTTGGAGGTCGCGGCGTACACGATCAGCATGATGCTCGGCGGTATGAGAATTCCCAGACAGCCGCCCGCGCAGATGACGCCGGCCGAAAAACTGGTGTTGTAGCGCGCCTTCAACATCGCCGGGAATGCGAGCATGCCCATGAGTGTCACGACAGCGCCAATGATGCCGGTGGCGGTAGCGAACAGCGCGCAGGTCGCGAGCGCAGCGATGGCCATGGAGCCCGGCATCCGGCGCATGGCGAGCTGCAGCGTGAAAAACAGGCGATCGACAATATTCGCCCGCTCCACGATGTAGCCCATGAACAAGAACAATGGCACGGCTGTGAGCACATCGTTCGCCATGACCGAATAAGTCTGGTTCACCAACAGATCGAATATCCGATTGTCGAAGATTGTCGCCATGCGCTCGGCGTCGTAATAGGCGTAGTAACCAAACGCCACACCCATTGCCATCAGCGTGAAACAGATCGGAAAGCCGAGCATGATCGTGAGAATGAAAATGCCCAGCATGAAAACGGCTACATGGGGATCGCTCATCGCTTCTCCCCCGTGCCGCTTGCGCCAGGGTCGCCCAGCACCTCGGATGCATCCTCGTGCTGGTGCTGGATTACCGTTTCCATCTCTTCGACGTCTTCGAGGTGCGGCGGCCACTTACCGCTGCGCAGACACATGATGCAGCGGCACACTTGCGCCAACCCCTGCAACACCAGCAGGGCGCCTGCGATCGGGATGATGGTCTTGAACTGAAAAATGGGTACGTTCGCGGGGCTCATGACGCTGACTTCGCCATAGAACCAGGACTTGTTTGCGTATTTGATACCCGCGAATACCAGCGCGAGGACGCCGGGGAAGAAAAACAGGATGTAGAGCACGAGCTCCAACGCCGCCTGCGTCTTGGGTTTCCACAAGCGGTAGAGCACGTCACCGCGCACGTGCCCATCGCGCGACAATGTGTAGGCGCCCGCCATCATGAACAGCGTCCCGTACATCATGTAACTGATGTCGAACGCCCACGAGGTGGGATCGCCCAGCACGTAGCGGACGAAGACCTCATAGCTGACGCTAAAGGTCATGATCAGGATGCACCAGGCGAATGCTTTGCCCGCCCAGGCGGTCACCTTGTCAACAAAAAAAACGAACCACTCCATCGCCTGCCCCCCGATGAGCGTAGAAATCAGACCTCGACATATGACGCGGGGCGGCGCGCTGGCAGCACGCCGCCCCGCAAGTGAGGTTTATGAGCTAGCGATTCAGAACCCGAGCTTCTTCGGGAAGTAGTGGTCGTACGCCAGCTTGTAGTCCGCGGAATTCATGAGGTCATAGAACGCGACGCGCTCCGCCCACGCCTTCTGGCTCTTGACGATCTTCGCGAAAAACGCATCCTTTTCGAGATCGACCAACACCGCGTCCCAGGACTTGAGCTGCTCCTGCATGATGGACTTGTCCGTTCGGTACACGTTGACCCCGTGCTCGTTTATCAACTTCTGCAGATCAGCCGAATAACGATCCATGGCCATGCCATAGTTCGCCGTGTTCGCGGCTTCAGCGGCATACTCCAGAATTGCCTGCTGCTCACCCGCCAAAGACTCGAACTTGGCCTTGTTGAAGATGATCTCGAAAAACTCGGCCGCCTGATGGTAGCTGCCCATGTGGTAGTGCTTGGACACGTCCTGTGCGCCGAATTGGCTGTCGGCCGTCGGGTTGTTGAACTCGAAGGCCTCGATGACGCCGCGCTCCAACGCCGGCATTATCTCGCCGCCGGGAAGCTGGGTCACTTTGAGTCCCATGCCCTGCATGATGTCGGTCGCGAGACCCACGGTGCGGTACTTGAGACCCTTCATGTCGCCGGCGCTGGTGACTTTCTTTTTGAACCAGCCCAGGGGCTGCGTGGGCATGGGCATGGCGAAGAAACCAACCAGGTTCAGCTTCAGCACGTCCTGCACGAGCTCCTGATAAAGCTCCTTGCCGCCACCAAAGTGAATCCAGGCCAGGACTTGCGAGGCGTTGGCGCCATAAACAGGGCCCGTGCCGAACAGCGAGGCGGCCTTGTTCTTGCCGTACCAATACGCTGTTACCGTGTGCGCACAGTCGAGCACGCCGTCGTTACACGCATCCTGTACCTGGAAGGCCTTGACCACCGCGCCCGCGGGCAGCAAGTCGATCTTGATGCGCCCGCCCGACATCTTCTCGACACGATCGACGTACTGCTGCGCCATCTCGGTGAACACGCTCTTGGCGCCCCACGACGCCTGCATCTTCAGGGTCGTCGTCTGCGCCCGGGACACCATCGGGAATCCGACCGCAGTGGCGCCTGCCGCAGCAGCGCCAGCCTTCAAAAACTTGCGGCGGCTTGCGGGGGCCTGATCTTTCTCGGCTTGTTCTTTTGCCATTACTTTCTATCCTCCTACAGATCTAGAACTTTGCGCGCCAGGTGGAAGCTAGGCGCATTTACCAGATTTGCGCCAACCGCCCGGCGCCGAACATCTATATCAGCGGGGTGGCTGGCGCAGCCAGCGCGTATATATAACACACCTGCGCACCCGGTCCCACTTGGGAAACGGAGTTGTTGTTGTTTTTTTACAGCGGCGAGCTTGACCCGATATATGCCATCCCCGGTCTCGTTCGGCTATTGACCTCGATATCAAACGGCTCTAACGTGAGTCGCCCTCCCGGACCCAATGGCTCACGCGAGAATAAGCTTGCATTTCTCGGCGGCCAGGCGCCCGTTCGGCCAGGCGCGGGGAGGGGCGAATAACCGACCTGTTAACCCGCGGAGGCAACGCCGCCGCACGGGATGGGTAGGCGGCGGCAAATGTGAAGTTATTCTTGCACGAGCCCTTGACTAAATGCCGGACAACACCGCGACAACCGAGCCCGCACCGTGTTTGCCGCGGGTAGGGTTGTTCGTTACCTGCCTCGTAGACCTGTTCCGTCCCAACGTGGGCTTCGCGGCCGTGCGGCTGCTGGAAAACGCGGGTTGCGCCGTAGCGGTCCCGCCCGTGCAGACCTGTTGCGGTCAGCCGGCGTACAACAGCGGCGACATGCGCAACACGCGCGCAATCGCCAGGCAAGTGATCGATGCGTTCGCCGCTTATGAATACATCGTGGCGCCATCGGGCTCGTGCGCGGGCATGATAAAAGTGCACTATCCCAAGCTGTTCGCGACCGACCTCGCGTACCGGGCGAAAGCGCAGGATCTCGCCAACCGTACGTATGAGCTGGTGAGCTTTCTGACCGACGTGATGGCGGTCACGGAGCTCGGCGCCGGGTTCGATCACACCGTGACCTATCACGATTCCTGTTCGGGCTTGCGCGAGCTGGACATTCGCGCGCAGCCGCGCGAGCTGCTCGGCAAAGTCAGCGGACTCGAGCTCGCGGAAATGCCCGACACCGAGGTGTGCTGCGGGTTTGGCGGCACGTTCTGCGTGAAGTATCCGGAGATCTCGGAGCGTATGGTCTGCGACAAGGCCGCCAGAATCGGCGAAAGCAAAGCGGACATCGTGCTCGCCGGCGATATGGGTTGTCTTTTGAACATCGCGGGCCGGCTCAAACGCGATGGCAGCGCGGTGACGGCTTACCATGTCGCGGAAGTGCTGGCGGGTATGGCCAGCGTCCCGGGGATCGGCGAAGCGGACGAGGCAACATGAAATCGCAGGCGCACGCCTTCAGGTCGCGCGCCACTATCGCGCTCACGGACACTGCCTTGCAGCAGGCGCTCGGCAACGCCAAAGGCGGTTTCGTCGACAAGCGCGCGGCCGCCGTGGGCGCGTTGCCGGAATTCGCGGAGCTGCGCAGGACCGCGAAGGAAATCAAGGAGCACACGCTCGCGCATCTCGACTTTTATCTAGAGCGTTTCGAGAGACAGGTGCAGGCGAGCGGCGGCCATGTTCACTGGGCGCGCACGGCCGAGGAAGCGTGCGAAATCGTAACGCGCATCTGTGGGGATGCAGGCAAGCGCGTGACCAAAGGCAAATCCATGGTGGGCGAAGAGATCGCGATCAACGATGCGCTCACCGCCGCGGGGCACGAGGTAGTGGAGACCGACCTCGGCGAATACATCATTCAGCTCGCCGACGAGCCGCCCAGCCACATCATCGCGCCCGCCGTGCACAAGACGCGCGGTCAGATATCTGATCTGTTCGAGGAACATCACGCGCAATACGGCCTGAACCAACGCGTCACGGAGATTCCGGACATCGTGGACGAGGCGCGCGGCGTCCTGCGCGCGAAGTTCCTCGCCGCCGATGTCGGCATCACCGGCGCGAATCTCATGATCGCCGAAACCGGCTCGACCGCGATCGTCACCAACGAGGGCAACGGCGATCTCACCAGCGTGCTGCCGAAGATTCATATCGTCACCGCGAGCATCGAGAAGATCGTGCCGACGCTCGATGACGCGAGCACGATCCTGCGCGTGCTGGCGCGCAGCGCCACCGGCCAGGAGATGAGCAGCTACACAACGTTCTTCACCGGCCCGCGCCGAGAGGGTGATCTCGACGGACCGGAGGAGTTTCACGTCGTGCTCCTCGATAACGGCCGCTCCGAAATTCTCGGCGGCGAGTATCGCGAAATCCTGCGCTGCATTCGCTGCGGCGCCTGTCTGAACCACTGCCCGGTCTACGGCTCGGTCGGCGGACACGCCTATGGCTGGGTGTATTCGGGGCCGGTCGGCTCTGTGCTGACACCGTTGCTGCAAGGTCTCAAGGAAGCCGGCAACCTGCCAAACGCCTGCACGCTCAACGGTCGTTGTCAGGAAGTGTGTCCGATGAGCATTCCCCTGCCGCAGATGCTGCGCTCCCTGCGCAAGGCGGAGTTCAGCGAAAAGCTCACGCCACCGCGCACGCGGCTGGGCCTTGCAGTATGGGCGTGGCTGGCCAGACGGCCGCGGCTCTACCGGGCGGTAACCGGCGCAATCATCGGGATATTGAACGTGCTTGGCCGCAAACGCGGCCGCTTCACCCGCCTGCCACTTGCCCGCGGCTGGACCGCGGCTCGCGATCTGCCCGCACCGCAGGGCCGCACATTCATGTCGCAGTGGCGGACAGCACGATGAGCAACGCACGCGACGAAATCCTCGCCGGTATTCGCCGGTCTCTCCATCGCAGCGGTCCGCTCAACGAAAGCGTCCGGACCGCGCTCGAGGCGCGCATCATGACCAGCGTCGCGCACGTCAAGCCGGTGTTCACCGAGGACCCGGTGGAGCGATTTATCGCCAAGCTCGAAGGCGTGGCGGGCAAGGTCACGCAGGCCGCTAGCCTCGCCGACGTGCCGGACGCCGTGACCGCACACATCCGTGCGCACAACCTGCCGATGCGTATCGTCACCGGCACGAGCGAGTTGCTGTCGTCGATCGACTGGCCCGCACACCTTACGGTCGAACGGCGCGCCGCTACCGGTGACGACCAGATCGCCGTCACCGACGCGCTCGCCGGCATCGCGGAGACGGGTACTTTGGTCATGCTGTCCAGTCCCGACAGTCCGACGACACAACGATTCCTGCCCGAGGATCATCTCGTGGTCGTGAAGCGCGAGCAGATCGTCCGGCACCTCGAAGACGCATGGACGAAAGTCAGATCCGAGGCGACCGGAATACCGCGCGTGGTGAACTTCGTCGGCGGCCCATCCAAAACCGCGGATGTCGAACAGACCATACAAGTCGGCGCGCATGGGCCGCGGAGGTTTCATGTGGTGTTGGTGGACGGGTGATCCGCGCAGCTGACGGTGGTAAGCGTTGCTGCGCGACACACCCGATCTTTATACCTTTGCGTCTATTGATGGGCGATGCTTGAGGGGTTGCAGCGGAGTGTGAGACAGGTTTGGTGTGAGCACAGGGAGGCGTCCCACCCGTCCTCATAGCCAAGGCGCAACCCTCTGGCATTTGGTGGGTTTGCGCTGAACAGCGGACAACGCTCTTGCGGAGTTCACAGGCCAATGCGAGGCTCGTGGCACAAGCCAGCGAGCCCGGCATTGGGGGGGTCAGGTGCCGAAACTGATGGGCGGCAGAGGTTCACCTCCGCAGGCCTTACGCCAACCCTCAGCCGCCTCGCGCTCCAGGCTCTTTAACCGCGCGGCCAGCTTGTCGTGCTGTCGGTAAAGTTCGGACGCCGCGGTGACGCGGACTCCGCTTTCTGGCGTCGCATACGCGGCGCCTGTGAGGGCGACCTCAGCCGTCGCACGCAAGGCCCCGCCGCTGCGCTGCGGAACTTTCTCCCACAACGCCGCGAACCCGCGAAGGCCGGCGCCGGCCGCCCGGGAGAGGGCGAGCTCTGCTTTCACCCTCTGGCACATCTCATCGCTCAACTCGGCCTTCACTTCGCTCAACTCGGACCCTGACATGACACCACGGGTCACGACGAACAACCAGCCCGAACAGGCCAGCACGACGCTCAACACGACCCCTATCACATTCAACGCGACATGTTTTCGCTGCACTCCTTGTTCCTTTCTTTGCCCTTCCGTGGGCTGGAACGAAACGTAAAGACGCTGCGCCGACCGATGGCACAACGCGAGGCGGGATAACCGGATGGCTATCCCGGTGATTACCCCTTCACGCAGCGTTAGCTGTGCGCGATTGGGACTTCCCTTGCGCCTCTGAGGCGCGAAGGGTGCCGGTGCATGCCCGGCGTTGTCTGTTGGACAATTGAAACGGTTCGAGTATGTCGCAAAAAGCAGTCGATGACAAACGCCGTCGCCGGCTCAACGGTTTGATCGTCGGGCTGTCTGCACGCCCGCCCAACCATCCTCGATAGTGCGCGAGCAGACCAACAATCGACGATACGAATTGACTTAGAGATGTGAGGAGTGAGAGGCGGTGTTGGGAGGTACAACGTCCTTGACCTGAGCCATTGCGGGGGCCGTGGCCGAAGCCAGCGACCCGCGCAGTGGAGAGGTCAGAAGCGGCCCCCCAATTGTATCGTCGGGGGGCCACCTTCACCACAATATCGCCCCCAGTTGATGGCCGCTTCTTCGCGACGTTTCGCGAGGCGACTCTTGAACACCTCGCGTTGCGCGTACAGCTCACCGAGGGTGAACTCCGTCTGCGAGTTGGGAGACCGAACCAACAAACCCCCAATGTACGCAACGTGCGCCGCCTGAAGTAACAACTGTTCGGGCACCGGCGGGGCCGACCTGATTTGTAGCAAGCGGACCCACACATCCAATCCTCGATTCGCGGCCTCGAGCAGGAACCAATTGGCCTGCGCGTCTGTACATCTGGTTTCGGCCAACTTGGCCTGGGTTTGGGCCAACTCGGCCCGGAGTTCGACTAACTCCGTCGGCGTTATGAAGAACTTGAACAACAGATACTGAACCGCAATCACCAAAAAGATCACGCCCAGCCCGAGCGCAATATGACGCCGAGTCATACCATTCCTTTCTTTCGCCCCTTCCCTAGGCCGGGGGGCGAACGCAAAGACGCTGCGCCGACTGATGGCGAAGGCCAACGTTGGCACAGCGGGGAGATGAGATAGTCGTTCGGCTATCCCGGTAAAACCCCCTATTCACGCAGGGTTAACTGGAGATCAGCACGTTCCTGTGCGCGATGGGAGATTCCCTTCCCTTCCGCCTCTGCGGGCGGCGAGGGACCGAGCCTCATATGCTCGGCATCGTTGTGCTTGACGGACAACGCTTACAACCCAAGTATAACGCAAGCAATCAGTGTGACAATGCTTCATTCCTACTGTGTTGACCCAACGCTTTAAACCCTCGAGATATTACAGTTAGTACGCGGCCACCATTAGCGCCAACCACCCCCGGTAGTGCACCAGCAGACCAACAACCGGCAATTCGATGCACACATCGAAAGTGAATTTGCCGTCGGCAGCGGTCTCACGTGCGGTGATCCGCGGCCACAACGTTTTCGGTACAGGCACACCGAGACTTTCGACACGCCTGAGGTTCATGCGCAGGCCACCAGCGTCGGTTGGCAGGTCGAAAAAGAATTTCGTGATCCCGAATCGCTCCGTGAGCAGGTCCTCGTAAGGGCGCCGGGCGGGCGCCAGTTCCGAATTGAACCGGCCGGCACCGATTGTGCGCGCCCACCGCTCCCGCTCGCCAACGCGTGTCATCTCAACGCGCACGGGAATCCCTCTCCCTGCACCCGGAAAACCGAACAGCATCGCAATCAGCTTCGCCACTGAGCTGGCGCCCGCGTCTACATCGCACCGGCCTTCCGCGACCAGCGTGTCGTTTACGTTATGCATCGCACGCACCTCTGGTGGCAGAGCGTCGAAGCGCCCACCCAGAACGTGGCGGTAAAGCGGTGGCTCAGCCACGTGACGCGCTCCGAACCTCGAAACCGATGTCAAGATCGCTCACCTCCGCGGCAAACTCCTGCAACGAGAACAGGTTCACGCCGGGGTAAGCACCGCAGCGCAAGCCCTCTCCGAGCGCAAGCCTGCGCGCGAGCACTACGGCGGGGATTGCCGGAATCGATGGGCCGGACGCGCTTTCCGCGATGAGCTGCCAGGTCCGTTTCACGCTTTGCCCATCGATGCTTTTTCCGGCGACCTCGACAAACATAGCGCCACGATCGGAACCACGGTTTTTGAGGCGATCGGCGATCCCCAGCAACAGCCGTGCGCGAGGGCTGAGCGAGGCAATCATTCCCGCTCGCACCAGCCACGACAGCAGCCACAAGCCGAGGTGCAAGCTGCCGAGCTCGAGCCCGGCACGGAATTCCACAGTCCGCACGCCAGGAAACTGTTCGGGCAGGAGGTCGGCGTCAGCAACGTCGCACAGCGCGAACCAGCGCTTGCGCAGTTTCGGCCGATTGCGCACGGCAATGTCTCGCCGCAGCAGACCCTGCCAGCCATAGGCTCGAGCAGCGCGACCGGCGCGCCAGACAGGGATTGGCTTACCCACGTAACTGAGGATCGCGCTCACAGTGGCCAGCCCACGCGGACTGCGATTGCCCGGACTGATACCGACGCTGATGTGCTCGACCGTGTCGAATCCCCCGGCGAGATGCTGGACCACGGTTGACGACAGCCCGGGAACGGTGCTGGCGCCACTGATTACGCTGACACCCGCTTTACGCGCGGACTCTTCCAGCGAGGAAATGTTGACGACGTAGTCGCGCGCATCGGCAATATCGATATACGACACTCCGCGCGCGATACAAAGCCGCGGGATCGCGTAGTCGCGATTTTGAAACGGGCCAGTAGCGTTTATCAGCAACCTTGCTTTCGTCACGTCCAGAGCGTCCGCAAGCCCGGTGTCGATATCAAAATGCAGCGGCGATGTCCGCGACAAACCGGATGCGGCGATGTCGTCGTGAACGCGTTTGGCGTTCGCCGCGTGGCGAGCCCCGATGTAGACCGTCAGCCCCGGCGTACGCGCAAGACGCCTGCTGATGGTAGAGCCAAATACGCCGGAGCCACCGGCTATCAGCACCGGAAAGTCCGTGTTCATAAGCTGACGATGAATCCATCGGCAAAACGATTATCGAGAATCCAGCAATGAAATTTTTTTACCGCTTCTTCCCCACCGTGCTTTTGCCCGGAATGAACCTGCTGATACCAGCCCCCATCTTCATCAGCGTCACCAGCGTGTTCTTCGGCAACCCCTTCACCTGCTCGAACCAGTCGCTGAGCGTGGCGATGAATGTCAGCATCCGGCCAATGCGTTCCTTGACCTCGGCGGGCGTCTCGGAATCGTTTTCCATATCCACCACGCATTGACGCAGCAGCGTCAGCGTCGGTTCGATTTCGCGCTTTTTGCGCTCCTCCATGATAGTCATCAACATTCCCCAGGTATCGTGGTTGGCGATGAAGTGGTCGCGCCGGTCACCGAGCACGTGGCTCACGGCCACGAGACCCCAACCCTGCAGCTCCTTGAGACTGTTGCTGACGTTCGAGCGCGCGACCGACAGCAGCGTGGCGATGTCCTCGGCAGGCAGCGGCTCGGGGGTAAGATACAAAATCGCGTGAATCTGCGAGACGGTGCGGTTCACGCCCCAGCGCGTACCCATCTCGCCCCAGTGC
>JBPCXK010000693.1:0-7800 GCA_051008635.1 Gammaproteobacteria bacterium | reverse complement strand
CTGGCCTGACACGCGTTTTCGCCGTTATCACCCGAGGCAGGAGCCGTATGCGGGAATTCCGCACGTACGGATCTGTGCGGGGGGCGCCCCGTGAGGGGCGTTCCTACCGCGACTAGTACCTTACCACTGAAATCTTGTACAAAATACCAGGAGTTTTCAGCCGGCGGTCGCGCACAAGCAAGGCGGACTTTTCCACGCCTTGTCCACGGCCGCGCGCCTCACACGCCGGCGTTGCGGTGGGCAAGGGGTGGTAAAGCCCGCCGTTGAAGAGGCACATCTTTGGTTCCGGCTATGCCGGGTTAGGATAAATCGATCACAGTTTCCGTTTCATTGCGTCGATACAGTGTTGCAACAAATCCGATTCTTTGCACCAGCTCGCACCCCGATTGCTCGCAGACCTTGCCAATCAGGAAGTCACGCATCCGGCGACTTCCCAGTCTGATTCTGATTTTGATCAGTTCGTGATGATCCAGCGCCTCGTCGATGGCGCTCACGATGCTCGGCTTGAGCCCCGCCTCGCCGATGACAACGACGGGTTTGCGTTCGTGGGCCAGGCGTCGCAGTTGTTTCTTGTGCTTTTCGCTGAGCATCGCGATGCGCAGTGTATCATTGGATCAAGCGCATCGAGCTCTTGTGCCCCTATCATGCCCCGCAGCAAAAGCAGCAAGCGCTGGCTCAAACGCCAGGCGGACGACCCCTATGTCAAGCAGGCGCGGGCAGCGGGTTATCGCTCGCGCGCAGTTTATAAGTTGATAGAAATCGACAGGCGCGATCGCCTGCTGCAAGCGGGTCAAACCGTGATCGATCTTGGCGCCGCGCCGGGTGGCTGGAGCCAGCTGGCAGCCGAGCGTGTGGGCCCCGGAGGACAGGTTATCGCCAGCGATATTCTGCCTATGGAGCCGCTGCCCGGGGTGACCTTCGTCCAGGGGGATTTCCGCGATGAGGCTGTTTTACAGCAAATAATCGGGTCTTTGGAAAATGGCCGCACCGACCTTGTAATTTCGGATATGGCCCCCAATATTTCAGGTATGGCGGCTGTCGATCAGCCGCGCGCCATGCACCTCGCCGAGCTGGCCCTGGAGTTCGCGCAGCTTGTCCTCAAACCCGGCGGCAGCATGCTCGTCAAGTTGTTTCAGGGCGAAGGCTTTGATGAATACCTGAAAATGGTGCGCACACGCTTTGAAAAAACGACTACCCGTAAGCCAGAAGCGTCGCGCTCACGCAGCCGGGAGACCTACCTTCTGGCACGGAACTACGAACTGTAGTAATGTCTAAAAGACGGACAATGCCGTCCGAGGTAATGTTTTGAACGATATGGTTAAAAACCTGATTTTGTGGGCGGTTATCGCCGTGGTGCTGATGTCGGTGTTCAACAACTTCAGCCCGCGCACAACGTCCCCCACCACGCTGCCTTACTCGCAGTTCATAAGTGACGTAAAGAGCGGTCAGGTCAGGAGTGTGAACATTGACGGGAGCACGGTTAAGGGCATAACCATAACCGGCGATCAGTTCACCACCTACAGCCCGAACGATCGAGGGCTGATCAAAGACCTTATCGACAACAAGGTCGAAATTGAAGTCAATCCGCCCGAGCAGCGTTCGCTGCTGGTGGATATATTGATTAGCTGGTTCCCGATGCTGCTGCTGATCGGCGTGTGGATCTTTTTCATTCGCCAGATGCAGGGTGGCGCAGGTGGGCGCGGCGCCATGTCGTTCGGCAAGAGCAAGGCGCGTCTGATGGGCGAGGACCAGATCAAGGTCACGTTCAGCGACGTTGCGGGCGTCGAAGAGGCCAAGGAAGAGGTCGTCGAGTTGGTCGAATTCCTGCGTGATCCAGGCAAGTTCCAGAAGCTGGGCGGCAAGATTCCGCGCGGCGTGCTGATGGTCGGCTCCCCCGGTACCGGCAAGACGCTGCTCGCCAAGGCGATTGCCGGCGAGGCGAAGGTGCCGTTTTTCAGCATTTCCGGTTCCGACTTCGTCGAAATGTTCGTGGGTGTCGGCGCCTCTCGGGTGCGTGACATGTTCAGTCAGGCCAAGAAGCACGCGCCCTGCATTATATTCATTGATGAAATCGACGCCGTCGGCCGTCACCGTGGCGCCGGGCTCGGTGGTGGACACGACGAGCGTGAGCAGACGCTCAATCAGCTGCTGGTCGAGATGGACGGCTTCGACGGCAACGAAGGCATCATCGTGATTGCGGCTACCAACCGTCCGGACGTGCTCGACCCGGCATTGCTGCGCCCGGGCCGTTTCGATCGGCAGGTCGTAGTGCCGCTGCCAGATGTGCGCGGCCGCGAGCAGATACTCAAGGTGCACATGCGCAAGGTGCCGATCGCGGACAACGTCAAGCCATCGATTCTGGCTCGAGGCACGCCCGGTTTCTCCGGCGCTGATTTAGCGAATCTGGTTAACGAAGCTGCGTTGTTCGCTGCCCGCGGCAACAAGCGTACCGTCGATATGGACGACTTTGAACGCGCCAAGGACAAGATCATCATGGGCGCCGAGCGCAAGTCCATGGTGATGAGCGAGGACGAGAAGAAGCTCACCGCGTATCACGAAGGCGGGCACGCAATTGTCGGCCGGCTGGTGCCGGAGCACGATCCGGTCTACAAGGTCAGCATCATTCCGCGTGGGCGCGCCCTGGGCGTGACCATGTTTCTGCCCGAGGACGACCGCTACAGTCACAGCAAGCAGCGTCTCGAAAGCCAGGTGTCCAGCCTGTTTGGTGGGCGTATCGCCGAGGAGCTGATTTTCGGCGCCGACTCCGTGACCACAGGCGCGTCCAACGACATCGAGCGCGCCACCGAGATCGCGCGCAACATGGTCACCAAGTGGGGGCTGTCCGGCAAGATGGGCCCGCTGGCTTACAGCGAAGAGGATGGCGAAGTATTTCTCGGCCATTCCGTGACCCGTCACAAGACGCTGTCAGACGAAACGGCGCATGCCATTGACGAAGAAGTGCGCCGCATCATCGACGACAACTACGTGCGCGCTGAAAATTTGCTCAAGAAAAACATGGGCAAGCTCCATACGATGGCCGAGGCGCTCATGAAATATGAAACCCTCGACGCGGAGCAGATCGACGACATTATGGAAGGCAGACAGCCGCGTCCGCCCGAGGGCTGGAGCGACGATGGGCCGACCTCGGGTGCGGAACCCAAGGTGGAGCCGAAGGAAGAAGAACCCAAGGGTGAAGGCCCGATCGGCGGGCCCGCAAGTTTGCACTGACCAGCTAAGGGCTCTGCCAGAAATAACTTCACATTTCTTAGGCCTATCCATCCCGCGTGGCGGCGTTGCTTCGGCAGTTAAATAGCCGGCTATTCGCCTGCCTCGCGCCTTGCCACACGGGCGCCTAGTCACCGAGAAATGCAAACTTACTTCTGGCAGAACCCTAACACCGCGCTATAATTTCCCTGTCCGATTGCTGATCGCCGCGGCTTGAGCGTCAAGACCTCTCTTCGTGCTCGGAAAATAAAGCAGGCGGCGTCTCGCACGCGAGGTCCGGGGGAAGCATGACCAGAAGATACTTTGGCACCGACGGCATCCGTGGCCGCGTCGGTGAGTCACCGATGACACCGGATTTCGTCTTGAAACTCGGTTGGGCTGTCGGTCGGGTATTTGCCGCGCAAGGCCGCAGGACGGCGCTCATCGGCAAGGACACGCGCATTTCCGGCTACATGTTCGAATCGGCGCTGGAAGCCGGGCTGTCCGCAGCGGGCATGGACATCTACCTGCTCGGCCCCATGCCGACGCCCGGCATCGCCTATCTTACGCGCACCTTGCGCGCCTCTGCGGGGATCGTCATCAGCGCCTCGCACAACCCGCACTACGATAACGGCCTCAAGTTTTTCTCCGGGCAGGGCGCCAAGCTGCCTGACGAGGTAGAGCTCGCCATCGAGGCGGAGCTGAATAAGCCGATGGAAATTGTGGATTCGAAGCATCTCGGTAAGGCGGAGCGCGTCGATGACGCCGCCGGCCGTTATATCGAATTCTGCAAGAGCACAATCCCCACCGGCACTGATTTGCGTGACCTCAAGGTGGTAGTGGATTGCGCCAACGGCGCGACGTATCACATCGCGGGCAGCGTGTTCGAGGAGTTGGGCGCGGAGGTTATTCGTATCGGCGTGCGGCCCGACGGGCTCAACATAAATGACAAATGCGGCGCGACCGCGCCGGCGCTTTTATGTAAGACCGTCATAGAGCATCAGGCCGATGTGGGCGTAGCGATCGATGGCGACGGCGACCGCGTGATCATGGTCGACCATACAGGCAATGTCGTCGACGGCGACGAATTACTTTTTATCATTGCGCAATCGCGCCAGCGCGAAGGTTGTCTCGGTGGTGGCGTCGTAGGTACGTTGATGACCAATCTCGGCATGGAACACGCGCTCGCCGGGGCCGGCATCCCGTTCGCGCGCGCCGCCGTTGGTGACCGTTATGTACTGGAGCTGATGGACCAGAAAGGCTGGCGGCTGGGCGGCGAATCATCCGGTCACATCATCTGTCTCGACCGTACCACCACGGGTGACGCCATCGTTTCCGCGCTGCAAGTGATGCATCAATTGATCGGCCAGGGGCGTAGCCTGGCGCAAGCCCGGCAGGGCATCACCAAATATCCCCAGTCCTTGATAAACGTGCCTGTGAGCAACGGGCTGGATCTCAACGCCGAGCCCGGCGTGCAACAGGCCGTGCGGGACGCGGAGCACGATCTCGGCGACAGTGGTCGGGTGTTGCTAAGGCCTTCGGGCACTGAACCGCTGGTGCGGGTAATGGTGGAGGGCGCCGACGGCGACCTTGTTCAGCGGCTTGCCGAGCTGATTGCTTCGCGTGTTGGCGAGGCGGCGGTAAGTCATTAGACGGTGCCCGCGAGTCCTGTTTCGCTCGGACGGCTGCCTTCTTTTCTCCCACGGATTGAGTGCTTCCACGCCAGTAGGCGAGAAGTCTTCGACATCCCGTGTGACGACCGTCAAACCGTGTACGAGCGCGGATGCCGCAATCAACGCGCCGCGATCAGATCGAGGGTCAAGTACATGCAGTTTTGCATACCGCACCGCGACAACGGTATCCACCGCGATGACGCGGTCGGCAAATGCCGGTAACACCTGCCGGTCGAGCTAGCCGTGCAAACAGGCCCTGCGGGACACGGAGCACGATCTCGGCATAGTGTCTGGGTGTTGCTAAAGCCTTCGGGCGCCGAGCCGCTTGTGCAGGTGATGGTCGAGGGCCCCGACGGCGATCTTTGTCCGGCGGCTGCGCGGCACGACGAGATCGACAAAGCCGCCCAAATGACCGGACAACGGCTTGCGGGCAGGCGGTACCGGTGGCTGCCGACCCTCGATAAGCGCCATGTTCTGCTCTATAGTGAACCTCAGATAAGTCGTTTGAGGGCCAGGTCCCCGGCATGTTGAAAATCGAAGAGATCGAGGCGCTGGCGGATATGGAGTCCTATCGGGTGGAGCGTAAAAAAAGCGCGGCCGACAGCAGCGGCATTCGACGGAACATCTGCGCTTTTGCAAACGACCTTCCGGAATCCGGGAAACCCGGGATCATCATCATTGGGGTGCACGACGACGGAAGCTGTGCCGGATTAGACGTTACCGATGAATTGTTGACGAAGTTATCCCAAATGCGCGGTGATGGGAACATCCTTCCGCCGCCAACGCTGCACGTCGAGAAACAGGTTCTGGGCAGCTGCGACGTGGCTACGATTATTGTATCGCCATCTGAGTCGACTCCCGTCAGGTATCAAGGCAGAGTTTGGGTCAAGGTCGGTCCGACTGTACAGTTGGCCACGGCTGATGAGGAACGGCTACTCGCCGAGCGTCGCAGAGCAGGGGATCTCCCCTTCGACTGTAGACCGGCGGTTGAGGCAAGCACGGCTGACCTCAACCTGGAGTTTTTCCAGACGCAGTATCTTCCCTCAGCGGTAGCGCGTGACGTTCTCGAACTGAACAATCGCTCGGTTGATCAGCAGTTGGCCTCGCTGCGGTTTCTGACGCGAGGATACCCGAGCTTCGGTGCGCTAATCATTTTCGGCATGGATCCACTAGGCTGGGCGCCGGGGGCCTACGTGCAGTTTTTGCGCATTGACGGCGAAGAACTGACTGATCCGATTCGTGACCAGAAACGACTAACTGGGCCCGTGTATCAGGTGCTCAGCAGGATGGATGAACTAGTTGAGTTGAACATCTCAACCGCGACCGATGTAGTGTCCGCAAGGACCGAGATCAGGAGACCTGATTACCCCCATGTGGCATTGCAGCAGCTCACTCGCAACGCAATTATGCATCGCAACTACGATGGGACCGGAGCGCCGGTAAAGATTTACTGGTTTTCTGACCGTATTGAGATTTCCAACCCCGGAGATTTGTATGGGCAAGTAAACCGAAACAATTTCGGCAAGGGTGCTACAGACTATCGTAACCCACTGATTGCAGAGGCTATGAAGGTATTGGGTTACGTCCAGCAGTTCGGATTGGGGATTCCTCTTACGCTGCAGGCGCTTGAAAAGAATGGGAATCCACAACCCGAATTTGACTTCGGAAACGGTAGTTTCTTGGCAACAATCAGGAAAGCCGTATGAAAACCATTGCTTTTTTCAACAACAAGGCGGGTGTGGGAAAAACATCTCTCGTCTATCACTTGGCGTGGATGTACGCCGACATGGGGTTGCGGGTCCTGGCCGCAGACCTCGATCCGCAGGCGAATTTGAGCAGCATGTTTCTCGATGAAGACCGATTAGAACAACTTTGGCCAGACCAGGGACAATCACGCACGGTGCTGGGAGCAATCCTCCCATTGCTGGAGGGAGAAGGAGGTATTCAGCAGCCGCACGTTGAGGAAATTGAGGACCTGGGGCTGCTCGTCGGGGATCTGGGGCTTTCGAGTTTCGAGGATGAGCTGAGCGTTCAGTGGCCTCGGTGCCTCGAAGAGGGTAGCAACAAGAGGGCGTTTCGTGTCACAGCAGCATTTTACGAAGTCTTGAGGAAGGCGTCTGACGCACGCGATGCGGACATCGTTTTGATTGACGTTGGCCCCAATCTCGGCTCGATAAACCGTGCAGCCCTCGTCGCCACAAACTCAGTCGCGATTCCATTGGCTCCGGATCTCTATTCGCTCAAGGGGCTCCAGAATCTCGGCCCGACGTTGCGCGCCTGGCGGCGTGGGTGGCAGGAACGCCTGTCGAAAAAGCCTGAAAACATGCATCTCCCGGAAGGTAGCATGAGCCCGATCGGCTACATTGTTATGCAGCACGCTGTACGGTTGGATCGGCCGGTGAAGGCGTATGATCAGTGGATCGCGAGAATTCCCCAAGTCTACCACCGATCTGTTCTGGAAAGCCCGAAGCTAAACTGGCCGTCGGTGGAGGCTGATGACGCTTGTCTTTCGACCATCAAGCACTATCGAAGCCTCATGCCAATGGCAATGGAGGCGCGCAGGCCGATGTTTGCTCTTCGCCCCGCGGACGGCGCGATCGGAGCCCATGTCAAGGCTGTACAGAACTGCTATGACGATTTCCATCGTCTGGCCGTTGCCATTGCCAAGATCCTTCATCTTGATGACGCGTGTTTTGCGGTACAGATGTGAGGTAAGGGTTCTGCCAGAAATAAGTTTGTATTTCTTAGGCCCAGGCGCCCGTGTGGCAAGGCGCGAGGCAGGCGAATAGCCAGCTATTTAACTGCCGAAGCAACGCCGCCACGCGGGATGGATAGACGTCGCACAGGGATGTGCAAGTGTCGCGGGCGCAGGACGCGCAGGAGCGACCGCCGAGAAATGTGAAGTTATTTCTGGCAGAGCCCT
>JBPCXK010000692.1:0-6504 GCA_051008635.1 Gammaproteobacteria bacterium | reverse complement strand
ATTAACGGGTGCAGCGAGGCCGGTTCGGTCAGGCCCGCCTCAGTCGCTTCCCGGTGAACCTCGAGGCTTTGCTTGTGGATAGCCGTTCGCCTGAGCAGATAGAGCACCCAGACGAACAGCATTGGCGCGCCGTAAACAAAATATTGAAGCTTTTCTTCCAAGTTCACTCCGATCCACTGAACACGAGCCGTATTCTCAATTTGTGCATTCAGTCCCAAATTATAGGGACTCACCACATCCCTTCCCTGACCGGTCATCCGCTTGTTTGCGCCAATCGTGCGCTTAACGTCGCACGAGTGTTTTTCTAGAAATTATACTGCCGAATCAACTTTAATTGGTACTATTGTCCCATTTATTGTTTGACTGTTGTGTATATCAATATCCGAATGTAAGGGGTTCAAAATGAAAATGTAGAAATTAATTTGTTTTAAATCAAATTAATAATGAACAACTGAGCTGCTAGGCAAGTAAGAAACCGTACTCCAGTTTGTCAGTTTTTATGATTATGAAACGTCAATATATTTTACGTTATTTCGTAACGTTTATGCGCATAACACAGGATTCCGCGCTCGGAGACTGGCTGGCTGAGTGGGGTCGCCGATGATTGGCTTCAGTACTGTGGCAGCAACCTTGACAGCAGTGGCGCTACTGATGGTAATCCAGTCAACGTTCCGGAAAAGGCCGCCCAGGCACGACAGCACACCGGATCTGGTCACCACGGCGCTGTACCAGGACAAGCTGTGTGAACTGGAGCACGACCTCGACCTGACAAGCACCAGCCAGGCCGCGACCCCCGGAGACGGAACGCAGCTGCGCCTGATCATCACCGAACCCTTGCCATAGGCGAAGACATGGCGAGTCCGGCACAAGCGGCGCCAGTGCAAGGCCAGGCCGGTCCCGGTTCGCTTGCGCGCAAGACTGACATCAACGCACTCGCCAGGGTCATCAAGCTGAGCGCATTCCGGCTCGCCACCTCTGTTTCGTACGTCGCCGTTGGCGTCGTTCTTTATCTGGGCTGGGAGGCGCGCGATGAAGGCCACCTCACCGCCGAGACTGGCCTGGGCTACTGGCTCGGGATAGTCGGTGGCTCGATGATGTTGGTGCTGCTGCTTTATCCGTTACGAAAGAAAGTACGTTTTATGCATGCCCTTGGCCCCATAAGACACTGGTTCCGGATGCACATGATCTTCGGCGTTCTCGGTCCGGTGCTCGTGCTTTTTCATGCCAGCTTCAAGTTCGGATCTTTCAACAGCAGCGCCGCGCTGGTCGCGACTTTGCTCGTCGCCACCAGCGGTCTGTTCGGCCGTTACTTTTATAGCAAGATTCATTACGGCCTGTATGGAAAGTGCGCCACGCTGCGAAGGCTCACGCAAGACACACAAGCAACTCGCGAAAAGCTTAAGGAAAATACGACCTATGCCCCCCGCGTCATAGGTCGGCTCGAGACGTTCGAACAAGCGGCGCTTTGTCCTCCAAAACATCTCCTGCACAGCACGACCCGGTTCCTGGTCATCGGCTCCAGCGCCTGGTGGACGTACTTGGTGCTGGCGCGACTGCTGAGGCGTGACCTGCGAAAAGAGGCCCGCGCGCGCCAATGGACAGCGCGGCAAGAACGTTGGGTGTACCGGGTTATGAAGCAGCATATCGCGTTGCATCTGGCAATGGTCCGCAAGATCGTCGAGTTCAGCTTCTATGAACGCGCATTCGCGCTCTGGCATGTCCTCCACTACCCACTATTTCTGATCCTGGTAGGGGCAGGCTTGATTCACGTGTTTGCGGTTCACTTTTACTGATGCCGGTCAAGGGAATGCTATGCCGTGGATACGTAACGCCCTTCTGCCCATCGGAGGTCTGCTGGGCATGTTAGTGCCAACTTCAGTCGTCGCTCTCAACATCGAGACGCTGGTAATGCCCGGCAAAGTCATCGAGGGACACGCCGAGCTGGAGGACGACTGCAAGAATTGCCACTCGCGCGGGCGCGACGTCACGCAGGATGCGCTGTGCCGGGACTGCCATGAAGAAGTCGACGCAGACGTGAGGAACAACAGGGGATTTCATGGCCGTATCAAGAACATCAGCCAGACCGAATGTCGGACCTGCCATACGGATCACAAGGGACGCGGGGCGGATATCGTCGCGCTCGATAAAGAAACATTCGACCACCGGCTGACGGATTTCCGCCTCAACGGCGCCCACAGCAGAACGACATGCAATGCCTGCCATCTCCCGGACAAGCTGTTTCGCGAAGCACCGGGCAACTGCATCGACTGTCACAAGGAAGACGACATACACAAGGGCAGGCTGGGCGAAAAGTGTACGGACTGTCACGACGAGAACGGCTGGAAAAAGACGGCGGACTTTGACCACGACCACACGGAGTTTCCGCTGGAGGGCAGCCACAAGGAAGTCGCCTGCGACAGTTGTCATCCCAACGAACGCTACAAGAAGACACCCACCGTGTGCCAGGCGTGCCACGCGCTAAACGACGCACACGGTGGGCGCTTCGGTGTCGAGTGCGATACCTGCCACACGCCCGACAAGTGGGACCGGGTCACGTTCGCCCACAACCGCGACACGGATTGGCCTTTAACGGGCGCTCACCGCAATGCCATATGCAGCGCCTGTCATCGCGGCGACTTGTACGGCGACAAGACGCCCAGGAACTGCTTTGGCTGTCATCGCAACGACGACGTGCACCGTGGGCGCAATGGCAGGCAATGCAGCGACTGCCATTCCACGCAGAGTTGGAAGAAATCGACCTTCAGTCACGACCGCGACACAGACTTCCCTTTGCGCGGCAAGCATACCGACCTGAGATGCGAGAGCTGTCACCGCGGCGAACTGAGTGAAGCGCTCGATACCAACTGCTTTGCCTGTCACAAGCAAGACGACGTTCATCAAGGCCAGGAAGGACAGCGCTGCCAGCGCTGCCACAACGAGGAAGGGTGGGGAGAAAAGGTCCTGTTCGACCACGACCTGACGCGCTTTCCGCTCATTGGCTTGCACGCGACGGCGCCCTGCGAGGAATGCCACCTCACGGCAGCCTACAAGGAAGCGGCGTCGCAGTGCCTTGCCTGCCACGAGGGGGACGATGTCCACGAGATGCGCCTGGGCGCGAATTGCCAGCTGTGTCACAACCCCAACGGCTGGGCGCTGTGGAACTTCGACCACAACACTCAAACCGATTTCAAGCTCGAGGGCAAACACTTCGGCCTGGACTGTCACGCCTGTCACAAGGCTGTCGTCAAGGACAAGTTCGAGCTGCCGGATACTTGCATAGCTTGCCACCGGCAAGACGACAGGCACGAGGGACGATTCGGCGAGCAGTGCGACAAATGCCACGACACCGAATCCTTCAGCAATCCGAGAATTCAGTAGTCACAAACCCTCCCTACCACCAATCAAGACAGGGAACAGGACCATGGAACACTATCGATCATCCAACAGAAAGCACGATGCAACGATCGCGATTCTGTCAGTCACTTTGCTTTGGATGCTATTGCTTGCGCACGGCGTGCTGGCGGCAAATGAAACTGCTGAGAAGTTCGATCATTTCACAACCGGTTTTCCCCTGACAGGCGCCCACCGCAGCGTCGACTGTGAGACCTGCCACGTCAATGCCTTATTCAAAGGCACACCTAATACGTGCTCGGGCTGTCACCTTCGCGGCAACCGCATCGCCACTACCATAAAACCGGGCAACCATATTCACTCCACCGAAGTATGCGGGAGTTGCCATACGCCCAGCACCTGGAGCCCGGTGACCCGCGTTGATCACAACGAGGTCGTAGGCACCTGCTCGAATTGTCACAACGGCAC
Organism: Gammaproteobacteria bacterium; assembly: GCA_051008635.1. Taxonomy (GTDB): domain Bacteria; phylum Pseudomonadota; class Gammaproteobacteria; order JBPCXK01; family JBPCXK01; genus JBPCXK01. Next base: position 2,685 of record JBPCXK010000692.1, on the reverse strand, counting down.
CAGGGCGACGGGCAAGACGCCCGGCCATATCCAGTCGACCAGTATTTGCGAGGATTGCCATCGCACCACGGCGTGGAGCCCGGTGACGCGCGTTGATCACGCCGCAGTAATCGGAACGTGCGTTAGCTGCCACAACGGCACGGCCGCCGTAGGCAAGTCAGCCAATCACATCCAGAGCTCCAGCACTTGTGACGACTGCCACAACACGAACAGTTGGGACAACGCCGTGTTCGACCACGCCAACGTGACCGGCCAGTGTGTAAGTTGCCACAACGGCGTCACGGCCACGGGCAAGACACCCACGCACATCCAGACCAACAATATCTGCGAGGATTGCCATCGCAGCACGACCTGGAGCCCGGTGATCCGCGTTGATCACGCGGCGGTCATGGGCACGTGCGTCAGTTGTCACAACGGTGTCACCGCCACGGGCAAATCGGCCACGCATCCGCAGAGCGGCAATGCCTGCGATGATTGCCACAACACGAGCACCTGGGAAGGCGCGGTTTTTGATCACGCCTCGGTTGCACCTGGAACCTGCAATGGTTGTCACAATGGCGTGCAGGCAACCGGCAAATCCGCCGCCCACGTTGCCACCTCGGCGCCCTGCGACAGTTGCCATTCCACAGTCGCCTGGTCACCGGCCACCTTCGACCACGCCAATGTTGCAGCGGGCTCCTGCGCGTCCTGCCACAACGGCGTGCAGGCGACGGGCAAGGCCGGCAACCATTTCGTGACCAACCGCTCGTGCGATACCTGCCACCGGACCAATACGTGGGCGCCATTGATGTTTACGCATGCATCGCCAACTTATCCGGGCGATCACCGGGGGAATCTTGCCTGCATCGCCTGCCACAAGAACAACGCCGAGGTGAACCCGTGGACGAATGCCGCTTATCAACCGGCGTGCGCAGGCTGTCATGCAAACGACTACAGGCCCGGCGAGCACAAGAAGCATGAGAACCCGGACGCCGATTACAACGTCAGTGAGCTGCGCGACTGCAGTGGCGCCTGCCATGTGTACACGGACGCCACTTTGACGGTTATCAAGGAGAACGAACCGGGGCCAGAGCACACGGTCAGGGACGGGGGATTCTAACTTGCCCACCCCACTGAGATGGGGCGCCGCGGCGGTAACAGCAGCGGCGCTCCTGATCTACTTCAGCATTCAGGCGCAAGCTGTCAGAGATCGGATATTGCAAGACGTCACTGTCAACACTGAATGGAATTATGTGTCCGTCAACATCAGCTTCACCTGCCCTATCCGCTACGTGAACTATTTTCCACACCGCGCGAGCACTGAACTACGGATCAAGATGGAATTGCTTCGGGTCTGCACCGTGAATGGAGACGCAGCGGCACGGCGCGAATCCGTGCGACCCCGTAATCGAAAAGCCGCCAACCTCATCGAGGTTGTCTACGAAGGAGACATCGCCGGCGGTCCTTACCTCACCTTGCTGTTCGAGCACGCGGTCTCTTTCGATGTTTTGCAGGGCAGCGACTTCAGAAGCATGACCGTTACGCTCGACCGCCAAACCGGTCGGCAAGCCATCGAGGAACGTTAATCGCGGATCGGTTCCAGGGTCGGTAAATCAATGCAACAGGGACGACAGCAATGCACCCACCGATTCCGGCTCGCGCCGGCGGCCGAGCTGAACTGACCGCAGCGCATGAATTTGCAACAAAAATGCGGTTTGTTCGTGCGCTTGCTGGTGTCTGTGTTACCGCTTGCCGTGGCGGCCGAAGCCGTCGGCGCCGGGAAAGAAGTCATCAGTGGTCTGGAAATCTTCCAGGACAAAGACTGGCCCGAAATCTATATCAACCTTAACACGCCAATGCACTACGTCTCACATAGCCCGCGCACCAGCAGTGACACCATTGAGGTGACACTCCAGCCGGTGTCGGCGACCGGGATCGATAACGACGTGCTGAACAGCACCCAGTCGCTGCCCTGGGACGGTAGTAGTGGGGGGATACCACTTTCCGAGGTTACTTACGACGGCACTGCGGCCACCAATCGCTTGATACAACTCAGGTTTGAACACCCGGTGGCAGTCACGGTGAGATCCACCCCGGACCGCACCGCCCTGGCGGTAACGATCAACGCATCGTCCAGTCAAGGACCCACTGTCGACAGCGGTCAACGGCAAGCACAAGCAAGGCCCGTGGCCGAAGCCTCGCACTCCTGGGTCGTCAATCTGCAATCCTCTTTGCGGCCGATCGATACCACACAAGTGCCACGCCTCAATATTTTCCGCAGCCACCGGCTTTACACCGCGCGCTTCAAAAACGGGGATCGGGTCTGGTATCGGCTGCGACTCGGGTTTTTCGATACGCCCGAGGACGCCCACAAGGTCATGGAACAACTGCGCGCATATTTCGGCGACTTGTGGATAGGGATTGCGCTTGAAGAAGAGAAACAGGTCGTCTCCGCAAGAGCGATCGCTAAACAAGGCGCCGCCGGCAACAGCGCTGCGGCACAACCGCAAGGCGAGACGACTGCGGTCGAGCCGCTCAGCAGACCGCAGACTGGTTTTGATCTCTCCGGCCGATTCGCGCTGAATCTGGCATCCTCCCCGGAGCCCGTTCGATTTGAAGACGTGCCAACCGCGCGGGAGCTGGAGGCTCACATCCTCTACATCACGAGCGCCATAGTGGATGGGCGGCGCTGGCACAGCCTGCGGG
>JBPCXK010000691.1:0-8913 GCA_051008635.1 Gammaproteobacteria bacterium | reverse complement strand
CAAAGGCGCCGACCGGCATGCCGCCGCCGATCACTTTGCCGAGCGTAGTCAGATCCGGTTTCACGCCGTAGAGCGCTTGCGCGCCGCCGAGCGCGACGCGAAATCCGGTCATGACCTCGTCGAAGATCAGGACCGCGCCGTAGTCGTCGCAGATCTTGCGCAAGCCCTCGAGAAAACCGTCGACCGGCGGTACGCAGTTCATGTTGCCGGCGACGGGTTCGACGATGATGCAGGCAATGTGCTCGCCGTGCTTACTGAAGGCGTCCCTGACGCTGTCGAGATCGTTGAAAGTGGCGTTGAGCGTATGCTCGGCGAACGATGCGGGCACACCCGGTGAGCTTGGGACGCCGAGGGTCAGCGCGCCAGAGCCCGCCTTGACCAGTAGCGAGTCGGCATGGCCGTGATAACAGCCTTCGAACTTGACGATTTTGTCGCGCCCCGTGTAGCCGCGCGCCAGGCGGATCGCGCTCATCGTCGCCTCCGTGCCCGAGCTGACCATGCGCACCAACTCGATAGAGGGCATGAGCTCGCAGATTCTGTCGGCCATGGCGGTCTCGATGGCCGTGGGCGCGCCAAAGCTCAGACCGCGCTCAGCCGCCTCGCGCACCGCAGCGATGACATCGGCGTGTGCATGACCGGTGATCATGGGCCCCCAGGAACCGACGTAGTCGATGTAGCGCTTGCCGCCGGGATCGAACAGGTGTGCGCCCTGGGCGCGATCGATAAAGACGGGCGTACCGCCCACGCCGTGAAACGCACGCACCGCTGAGTTAACGCCGCCTGGTATGTGCTTCTGCGCTTTGGAAAAAAGTTGTTCGCTGTTCATGTCACCTCTTCACGAATCACATTCGCATCTGCGGTATAGAGCTTCGAAAACCCGCTCGCGGCTGCCTGGGGATCCGCTTGCGCAAACACGGCGCTGATGACAGCGAGCATGTCAGCGCCCGCCGCCAGCAGCGACGGCGCATTATCCAGCGTAATGCCACCGATTGCGCACACCGGAATCGACAACTCGCGCCTGGATTGTCGAAGTAAGGCGAGATCCGCCCGCACTGCGTCCGGCTTGGTGGGGGAGGGGAAAACGCTCCCGAACGCGATATAGTCCGCGCTACCGTTTTCGGCCGTGTGCGCAAGTGCGAGCTGGTTGTAACAAGACACGCCGACGATCGCCCCAGCGCCGAGCGTTGTGCGCCCTTCGATGATATCTGCATCGTGCCTGCCGAGATGCACACCATCGGCTCCGATATCGGCGGCGAGCGAAATGTCGTCGTTAACGATCAATAGCGCGTCGTATGTGGCGCATAGTTTGCGCAAATCCAGGCCGTCTTTGCGCTTGCGTTCGGCATCGGGTGCCTTGTCGCGGTACTGCACCAGCCGCGCGCCGCCGCGCAGCGTGAGCTCCACCTTGTGCAGTAGCTCGCGACCGGTGGAGCCGTCGGTGATGACGTAGAGGCCGCTGAGTCGTTCAGCTTTCTTCATCCTCGACGGCCCAGAAAAAACGGTCCGGCAGGCACTGCCCCATGCCGCTGCGGTAGCCACAACTCAGCGTGCGCCAGGTGTATTCCTGCGCTTCGTGCACCGCGCCCACCGGCTCATAGCCCTGCGCGAGCAGCCCGGCGATGGCCGCCGCCAATGTGCAACCGGAGCCATGATAGCTATGCTGCAAGCGCTCCCAACTGTAACTGTCGAGTTTGCGGTTGTTGCCATATAAATGATTGATGACCTGCGGGGTGTTCTCGTGCGCACCGGTGACCAGCACATATTCGGCGCCATGACCGAGCAGGGCCATCGCACAGGCGTCCAGTGTATCGCCCTCCGGCGCCAGCGCGCGAGCCTCATGGCTGTTTGGTGTGATCACGGTGCTGAGCGGCAGCAGCAAAGTGCGGATTGCAGTAACGATTTCATCACGTGACAACATGCCGCCGCCGCCGGCATTCAGTACCGGATCGAACACAACGGGTATATCCGGATAGTCGGTCAACACAGTGTGAATTGCCTCTACGATACCGCTGTCGCCCGTCATGCCGATCTTGATCGCGGCGATGGGCATGTCTTCCAGCACCGCGCGCGCCTGCTGCATAACAAGTTCGGGATCGAGTGGCACGAAACCCTTGACATTGGTAGTATCCTGCACCGTCACGCAGGTGGCGACCGGCGCTGCGTGGCAGCCCATACTCGCCACCGCCTCGATATCGGCCTGTACGCCCGCTCCGCCGGTGGGGTCTAGACCGGCAAAGGCCATGATCATGGGTGGCGCGCCTGGCCCGCTAACTGTCGAGTTTTTCATCACACCGGCATATTATCACCTGGGCGAGTGTGCTGAGGTTTGTTTGAGTCAAGGATTTGGAAGAGTGGCACAAGAGTACAAGACATATATGTGCGTGATCTGTGGGTGGATCTACGACGAGGAAAAAGGCGATCCGGACGAAGGGCTGAAACCGGGTACACGTTGGGAGGATATTCCGCTCAACTGGACCTGCCCTGAGTGCGGCGCAACCAAGGAAGACTTTGAGATGATCGAGATTTAAAGGCTCACGCCAGCCCTCACCCAACTGCTGGGTCCTCGTGGCTAGCGTGTTTTGCGGGATGATGGCAGGCCACTCACCGTACCCGCCCGCTGTGCGATAAATGCGATCTTCGCTGACAGCTCGAGCGAGCAGGTCCATTTGTAGGCGAGGTTCAAACTTTCTCCACAAGCATACACGCCGTGTCCACGCACGACGGTGATCGGATGCGCCGCGAGACACTCCGCTACCGCTTGTGGCGATTTGCTCACATAATCCTCAAAGGGAATCGTGATCACCGGCACGTTGGGGAAGTAGAGCTGGCCCTCGAAATCCACTGGCTCGAAGTCGCTCCCGTCGAGCGTCATGGCGATCGTATGCGCGCCGTGACTGTGTAGCACCGCTGCGGTTGCGGAGTTCAACTGATAAACGCGTACATGCAGCGGCGCGTCCAGCGAGGCGCGTTTGCCGATGGCCCCATCAAGGCCGCACGCGATCAGCTCCCCGGTTTCAAGCGTGTCCGCGCAAGCGCCACTGGGCGTGACCCAAACGGTATCTTCATCTTTGATCGAAGCGTTGCCGCTGTGTGAATCGTTATAACCGTACTGGCGCAGCCAGCGGTAATGGCGAACGAGATTTTCTTTCGGGCTCACGGCGGCATATGGCTGCGTTCAACTCAGGCAGCGGATTGTAAGCGAATTGCGGACAGGAAATGCCAGCAGGAAACTTGAGACCACGGCGCTACATATGCTCGCCCTGCAAATAGAGCCGGAAGATCACCGTCGTGTGTGGGCGATCGCCTGGCCGATGATCCTGACCGGTCTGTCGACGCCGTTGCTCGGTATGGTCGACACGGCGGTGATGGGACACCTCCCCGATCCATACTTTTTGGGTGCGGTGGCGGTGGGCGCCACCATTATCAACTTTATTTTCTGGACTTTCGGTTTCCTGCGCATGGGCACGACGGGCATCACTGCGCAGGCGCACGGTGGTGAAAACGGGACGGAGATGCGCGCGGTCCTGGCGCGTGCGCTCTTATTGGCTATCGGATTCGCCGCTGTCATCCTGCTGTTTCAGGCACCGCTGGCATGGCTTGCTTACGAGCTGTTCGACGCCGGCGCTGACGTCGAGCGCGAATCACTCGTTTACTACAACATCCGCGTGTGGGGCGCGCCTGCGGCGCTGGCGAATTACGTTCTGTGGGGCTGGTTCCTGGGCATGCAGAACGCGCGCGCGACGCTTTGTGTGATGCTCACGGTCAACGGCCTGAACATCGTTCTCGATATCGTGTTCGTTGTCGGTCTGGGCTTTGATGCCGCCGGCGTCGCCATCGCCTCGGTGATCGCGGAGTTCAGTGGGACGGCGCTCGGCGCGGGGCTGGTGGTGCTGGAGCTCAGGAAGTACCCCGGTCAGTGGGATCTCGAAAAGATCACCAACATGAGCCGGCTACGGCACATGATGCACGTAAATCAAAATATCCTGATACGCACCCTGTGTTTATTGTTTGCGTTTTCCTTTTTCATGGCCCAGAGCGCGCGGCACGGCGAGGTCATCCTTGCGGTCAACGCGGTGCTGCAGAACTTTGTTACGTTCATGGCGTTCGGACTGGACGGCTTCGCACACGCCGCCGAGGCGCTGGTGGGCAAAGCGGTAGGCGCACGCGACCGGGCTGCCCTCAAGCGCTGCTTACGCGCGACCTGTTTCTGGTCCGGCTGCACGGCTGTGATATTTACGCTCGTCTATCTTTTCGCCGGCGGACTCATTGTCGACTTGCTCACCGACCTGCCTGCTGTGCGCGCCGCGGCTGTTGCATTCACGCCGTGGGTTGTCGCCTCGCCGCTGATCTCCGTGTGGGCGTTCTGGCTCGACGGCGTGTTCATCGGCATGACCCGTGCGGTCGAGATGCGCAACACCATGTTGATATCACTGTTGCTGATTTATCTCCCTGCCTGGTATCTGTTGCAGCCGTGGGGTAATCACGGTTTGTGGGCGGCGTTGTTGTTGTTCATGGCGGCTCGTGGCGTCACCATGTTTGTTGTGTTGCGCAGAATCGGGCGCACGTAATCGCCTGCCTGCGCCGCGGTGTCCGGCAAAATGAAGCCGTCTGTCGGCTCCGTATGGCGCAACAGCGAAGCGTATCCGCGCCGCACGCCTGCAGAGACGCCCGCTGCAGGCGATTAAGAACGTGTGGAGGTGACAGCAGATTGCCGTGCGGTGACTTGACCCGCATCAGGCGCAATACGCTTCGCTATTGCGCCCTACGGGTGTCGTCTCGCAGACTGATATGCGGCCACCTGCGTTGGGCGGCCACGCGGGCGAGTTTATCGTCGGCGTCCACTGCGACAGCGTGCGTGACGTGTTCGAGTAGCGGCAAGTCGTTGATAGAGTCGCTGTAGAACCAACTTCCTTCGAGGTCGCCACTGTGGCCCGTCAGCCATTGTTCCAGGCGCGCGACCTTGCCTTCGCGAAAACACGGCTCGCCTTCGATGCGGCCAGTAAAGCGGTCGTTGCGTTTTTCGGGCTCGGTGGCGATGAGATGATCGACGCCGTACAACTCAGCGATCGGGCTCGTGACGAAGCTGTTGGTCGCAGTGATGATAATGGTGACGTCACCTTGTCCACTGTGTTTGTCGATGAGACGTTGGCCCGCACGCGTCATGATTGGCGTGATGTGTGTGGTCATGAATTCCTCGCGCCACCGATACAGATCTTCAGGTTCGCATGCCGCGAGCGGGCGCAGGGAGAACGCGGCGAATTCGTAGATATCGAGCTTGCCCGCTTTATATTCGGCATAAAAACGCGCGTTCTCCCGCTCGTATTCTTCGCGCTCCACCATGCCCTTGGTGGCCATGAATTGACCCCATTCATAGTCGCTGTCACCGTCCAGCAAGGTGTTATCGAGATCGAATAAGGCAATAGCCACGCGTGTTTGCCGAGTTTTCGCCGCGCGCATTGTAGCCATTCGTCGTAACAGGTGTAAGGCGCCGCCGATTTGCTCAACGGCGTGCCTTTGTGGAAGAATGAAAAGCGACTTGGGAGAAGCTTGCGGAAGCGGTGCGTAAGTGATTGATTCTGATGGGTATCGGGCGAACGTCGGCATCATTGTGAGCAATGGTGACGGATTGGTTCTGATCGGAAAACGCGTTGGTCAGCGGGCGTGGCAGTTTCCGCAGGGTGGTATTCGGCGCCAGGAGACGCCGGAAGAGGCCATGTACCGCGAGCTGCGTGAGGAAGTCGGCCTGTGCCGCGATGATGTCGAGCTCATGGGATTCACGCGCGACTGGTTACGTTACCGTCTACCCCGCAGGCTGGTCCGCTGGAACTCGACGCCGCTGTGCATCGGCCAGAAGCAGGTCTGGTTTATGCTGCGCATGCTTGGTGAGGATGACCGGGTCCAACTCGATTTTTCGGACAAGCCCGAGTTCGACAACTGGCGCTGGGTGAAATACTGGCATCCGGCGAACAAAGTCGTGTCGTTTAAGCGTCAGGTTTATCGTTTGGCGTTGCGCGAATTGGCGCCATTGTTGTCCGTCGATTGCGACGGCGCCAACGCCAGCGCAGAACAATCCGGGCCGCCTGCAGCGCGGTCCGCAGTCTCAGGGGAGCGCTCTTCCGCGAGTCGATCAAGCTAAAGGCTGAGCGCAGCCTGCATCATGCGGGCGCCCTGGGAAGGAGTTTTTCGCAATGCGCTTCGAGGGGGCCGTCTTTGACACTATTTGATTGCATTCTCAAACGTCGTTCGCGCGCTGCGCGCGCGGCCGTGTTCGCTACTGCCAGCGGGTAACGATTCCGACGTGTTAAGCATACTGCAGCGCATTGTTCAAGAGGTCGGCTCGGCCGAGGATCTCGGCCAGGCGCTCGACACCATTGTCGCACGCGTGCGCGGGGCGATGGGCGTTGACATGTGCTCGGTGTATTTGTCTTTGCAGGATCAGCAACTCACTTTGATGGCGACCGAAGGGTTGAACCCGCGAGCCAAGCGCGCCGTTGATCTGGATTTTTCCGAAGGTTTGGTAGGTCTCGTCGCCCAGCGCGCAGAGCCGATCAATCTCGAGGATGCGCCCACGCACGAGCGATTCAAATACGTGCCCGAGATCGGGGAGGAGGTTTTTCACGCCTTTCTCGGCGTTCCCATCATTCACCATCGCAAGTTGTTGGGCGTTTTGATCGTGCAAAGTAAGGACACGCGACGCTTTAACGAAGATGACGCCGCTTTTCTGATCACACTGGCCGCGCAGCTTGCCAGCGCCATCAGCCACGCGGAAATGAGCGGCGAGTTTCAGTCCTTGCGCGACGAGGCGGGGCGTGACGTTTACGCACGCGGTATTGCGGGCGCCCCCTGCGTTGCTGTTGGTTCGGCTGTTGTGTTGTACAACGTATCGGACCTTCACTCGGTTCCTGACCGCAAGATCGACGATCACAAAAGAGAAGTTCGGGATTTCAAGGAGGCGATCAGTCGCGTACAGGCGGAAATGATGGCGCTCAAGGAAGGCATGGGCAAGATGCTCCCCACGGAGGACCGCGTGTTGTTCGACGCCTATGTGTTGCTGTCGGGCAGCGACACGCTGGTGGAGCGGACCGTAGAGCGCATTCGCGCTGGCAACTGGGCGCCCGGGGCCTTGCGTGAGACCATCGTCGAGCACGCGCGTATCTTCGAGGAGATGGAGGATTCCTATTTGCGCGAGCGCGCCAGCGACATTCGCGACATCGGGCATCGTATTTTGACGCACTTGCAGAACGCTGACGCCGGACCCGCCGTGTATCCGGAGAAAACGATTCTGATCGGCGAAGACCTGAGTCTCTCGCAGTTGGCGGAAATACCGAGCGGGCAGCTTGCGGGTATCGTGTCCGAGCGCGGCTCGAGCTCCTCACACGTCGCGATTCTGAGCCGCGCGCTTGGTTTGCCTGCCGTGATGGGCGTGACCGACTTACCGGTCAGCCGTTTGCATGGGCGCGAGGTGGTCGTCGATGGCTATGCTGGCAACGTCCTCGTGCAACCGAGCGATCAGGTGCGCGCTGAATACGTCCGTCTGGCCGAAGAAGAGCGGCAACTTGCTGAGGGACTGACCGGTCTTAGCGATAAGCCGGCCGAGACGCCCGACGGCGTGCACATCCCGGTTTACGTTAACAGTGGTCTGATTGCGGATACGCACGCGGCGTTTCAGGCGGGTTCCGATGGTGTCGGTTTGTACCGCACCGAGTTGCCCTTTATGGTGCGCGAGCGCTTCCCCAGCGAAGAAGAGCAATATCACATCTACCGCGAAGTGCTCAAGGCGATGAGCCCGCGACCAGTCGTGTTACGTACGCTCGACGTAGGCGGTGACAAAGACTTGCCGTATTTCCCTGTCGAGGAAGACAATCCATTCCTCGGCTGGCGCGGAATAAGAATCGCACTCGATCACCCGGAAATTTTTCTCACTCAGCTGCGCGCCATGCTGCGAGCGAGCGTGGGCTTTGGCAATCTCAGTATCATGCTGCCGATGATCTCATCGGTAAGCGAAGTCGATGAGTCGCTGGCGTTGCTGTTTCGTGCGCGCATGGAGCTCGAAGACGAGTACTCATCGATTCCTGAGCCGAAGACCGGAGTGATGATCGAGGTGCCATCCGCAGTGTATCTGGCGGAAACCCTGGCGCGGCGAGTGGATTTTTTGAGCGTCGGCACCAACGATCTGGTGCAATATCTGCTGGCTGTCGATCGCAATAACGCACGCGTCGCCGATCTTTATGTCTCGCTGCACCCGGCGGTGTTACGTGCGCTACTACAAATCGTCAAAGGCGCGCACAATGCAGATACGCCGGTCAGCGTGTGCGGTGAAATGGCGGGGGATCCGGCATCGGTGATCTTGCTGATGGGCATGGGCATCGACGCACTCAGTGTAAGCGTACCAGGCTTGCCGAAAGTGAAGTGGATCGTGCGTACGTTCGCCCAGGCGCATGCCAGGGAGTTATTCGAGCGCGCCATGGAGTTCGAGGATCCTGTCGAAATTCGGAAGCTGCTGAATGATGCCCTGGTTGAAGCCGGCCTGGGTGGGCTTGTGCGGGCGGGGAAACATTAGTACCTTACCAGTGAAATCTTGTACAAAAATACCAGAATTTTCAGCCGGCGGTCGCGCACAAGCAAGGCGGACTTTTCCACGCCTTGTCCACGGCCGCGCGCCTCACACGCCGGCGTTGCGGTGGGCAAGGGGTGGTAAAGTCCGCCGTTGAAGAGGCACATCTTTGGTTCCGGCGACTGGACGGCAAACAGGATCAGAATGGCCGCACAATCACAAGTATTACAATTCCGGCGAGCAATAGCACCGGCGCTTCGTTGAACCAGCGGTACCAGACGTGTGAGTGTTCGTTGCGATCATGCTTGAAATCGATCACAAGCTTGCCGCACCAGACATGATAGACAACCAGCACCAGC
>JBPCXK010000690.1:0-3572 GCA_051008635.1 Gammaproteobacteria bacterium | reverse complement strand
GGCTACGACACGCCTACGCGCAACAGCGTTATCGTGATTTGACCGGTTGGGCCGCGCCGCTGGCAGGCGGTCCACCATGTTCCGCACTGGCGCCGGCCGAGTTCGAGCGGGACCGCCTGGCGCGCGTCATCATCAGCGGCGAATTGGGGCACGCGCGTGCGCGTGTGACCCACATCTATCTTGGTCGATAATGCGACGGCGTCCGCCGGCGTTTTAGCGGACGGTCGAACCGCCGCTGGCGATACTCAGATCTCATAACGACCGGTAGGTACTCGAATGCATCGATGGTTCTTACTTCTTCTGGCGTGCCTCGCGCACGAAGCGATGGCCTATCCACCATCGCTTCGTGTCGCTCGTTACTCGAGCGTTGAGGTATTAGCGGACCCGAGCACCGTTAATTTGTTGCAGGCGATTGTGGTGGGGGACTTTCCGGAGCACGTTCAAACCGTTGGTGACGCGGTTGAGTTTGTGTTGGCCGGCAGTGGTTATCGGCACATTGCCTATGCGTCAGACACCGTCCCCGCACTCATGACGCTGCCGCTGCCGGCCAACCATCGGTCCTTGGGTGCGATGCCATTATCGCGATTGCTGCGGATTTTGGCGGGGCCCGCGTACACCGTGATCATCGATCGAGCGCATCGCCTGATTGCGCTCGAGCCGTGTCCGTATGAAAGACGACGGGCGCTGCCGTGAGAGCGATACGGCTAGTATTGATCGCGTTACTCGTGCTGGGTGAAGTTGCGTGCACGGCGCACTGCCCGTTGACGCCAGCATCGGCGGACCTTCGAGCACCGCGATGTCCAGCTATTGTTGAACGCGATCTGAGTCGACTTGACCACGCCGAGCACGCGAGCGATGTGGATTAGCCGGTTTGCTCCTGTCGCGTTGTCGTTAATCGCTACGGCGGTACTGGCCGAGATTGAGAGCGATGATAACGATGTCACCGAGAGTCGCGCGACGTGGAGTCGCGTTGAACAAACCGACCCGAAGGTCATGGATGCCTGGACCTTGACGGAGACGGAAACCGCGCGCGTTGATGCGTTGCTTCAAGGCGTTCGCGGTACGGTGAGCGACCCGCGCATATCACCGATCGAGGTCTTAGGTATTCATGCACGATCGGACGCCGAGCGGCGACGCTACGCCAAACAATGGGCAAGGCTTCAGATTGCCGATGCCGAGCGGATACTGGCATTCGAACGCGCCTACCGCGTTGCCGTGCGCGAGCTGCTGCAAAAACGTCAATTGATTGACCGTGCTTTGCTCGCACCCAAACGTCCAACGGCAACGCTCGAGAGCAGTGACCGTTTGTTGCTTTTCACGCGCGCCGATTGTGCCGCCTGCGAAGCCTTGCAAGCGCGAGTGATGAAACACGCGGGCTCGCTCTCAGGTATCGATATCTATCTGCTCGACGAAACCCGAGCAGACGCGATTCGCGCCTGGGCCCGCGAACAGGGCATCGATCCGGCGCGGGTCCGGGCGAAGGAGGTCACGCTGAATGCAGACAACGGGCTGCTTGAACGCTTGGCGGAACGGACCATCGAGCCACCGTATCTGCTGCGTCAACGTGGCGATCGGCTTAAACCGATCGTGTTGCTGGATGGGCGATGAGCGCACTGTGGATCGTCGTCGCGAGTCTGCAACTGGCGGATATTCCACCGGCGTATCGAACGGCGGCGCGTGATGCTGACGCACCGGCAGCGGTGTTGTACGCGATCGCATTGACGGAAAGCGGGCGGCAAACAGCCGTCGGCCGACGACCTTGGCCCTGGACATTGAACGTTGCCGGCCGCGGACTGTATTTTGCCAATCGATCCAGCGCCTGGCGGCAGCTGCAGCGCACGTTTGCTGCACATCGAAACGTCGATATTGGACTGATGCAAGTCAGTTGGCGCTATCACAGCACGACGCTTCGCTCGACTTGGCATGCACTGGATCCACAGTGGAACCTCTCGGTCGGTGCTCGTATCTTGCGCCGTTGTTTCGAGGAACGCAGGACTTGGGCCGAAGCGGTCGGCTGCTATCACGCCCCCAATAACTCGGCACGCGCGAATGCGTATCGTCAACGTGTCGCACGCGCACTGGCGCGCTTGATGGCGCAATGACCGTGGGGCACCGAACGAGCTTGAGTGTCGTTGCTGCGTTGTTGCTTGGTATGGCGACGGCCGTGGCGGACGTTGACATCGATCCGTATTCTGCGATGGATCTTGAACGTGTTTTGCCAATTGAAACGCCCGAACTAGAAAGCGGCAGGGCACTTGCAAGGCCACTGCCGACGCGATTGCCAAGGCCTCTGTTCTTGATCGGTACCGATCATCGTTCACTGCTGTGGCTAAAAGCTCGGCGAGACTCGCTCCGCCAACTGAACGCCGTCGGACTGGTGGTGGATGCCAACAGCGTCACGGCGCTGAAACGACTACTGGCCGCCGGAGACGGTTTGTTGATGGTGCCGGCCTCGGCCTCGGACATTGCCCGGGCACTCCACCTGACGCATTACCCGGTGCTGTTGGTGGATGATCGCGCTGAACCGTAATGCGACATCCCATCGAAGCGTGGCTGCGTCCGCCGATTGAGCTCTACACGGCGGCGGTGGCATTGGCATCGGCGTTCGTCGTTGCCTGGCAACCGGGTTTGTTGTTATTGCCACCGGTACTCGGGCGATCGCTAGCCGTCTGTCTCACGATGGTCGGATGCATTCGTGGGTATCAGGGACTTAAAATTCTCACCTATCAGCGGCAGCTGCGCCGGGTATCGAGCTACCGATTATCGACGCGACAATTGCCCGTGAGTCAGACACGCTTGTTTCTCGGCCGAGGTTTTCGCTGGGGTCAACGGCACACGCAACGTTTGCGCGACGCATTGCGACCGAACGCCGAGCGTTACCGGAACCCAAGCGTGCTGTCACGCTGCTCAAGACGGAATCACACTCAGCACGACGATGGTCTGGCAGCGCTTCACGGCGTGGAACCGAAGGATCAACCGGTTTGGATGAACGTGGCGGACCGTGTCGGGCATACATTGGTGCTTGGCACGACGCGTGTGGGTAAGACTCGACTGGCAGAGCTCTTAATTGCGCAGGACATCCGCCGCGGAGAGGTCGTCATCGTGTTTGATCCAAAGGGTGATGCCGATCTCATGCGGCGCGTGTACCTGGAGGCCAAGCGTGCCGGACGCGGTGATCAGTTTTACCTGTTTCATTTGGGCTATCCGTCGGTCTCAGCGCGCTACAACGCCATTGGCAACTTCTCGCGTATCACCGAAGTCGCGACGCGCATCGCCAATCAGTTGCCGAGCCAGGGCAACTCCTCGGCGTTTCGTGAGTTCGCTTGGCGCTTCGTCAACATCATCGCACGGGCGCTCGTTGCGCTCGGCCGGCGACCCGATTACACCCAGATTCGCCGACACATCAACGACATTGAGCCGTTGTACATCGAGTACGCCGAAGCGGTTTTGAATCAGAACGACGACACCGACTGGCAGACAAAAGTCACCGAACACGAAAGCAAGCTCAGCGAGCGGAACTTACCGGCGGCCTTTCGCGGTCGCCGGCATCGCGCCGTCGCGCTGTATCGGTA
>JBPCXK010000689.1:0-3136 GCA_051008635.1 Gammaproteobacteria bacterium | reverse complement strand
GGCGTGGGCGCGACCATGGCCGCGGGCAACCAGCGGTGGATAGGCATCAGCGCGGCCTTGCCGATGCCGAATATGTACACCAGCAACATGATGCCGACCAGCGGCCCTTCGACCCTGCCGGCGAGCAGGCCGCCTTGTGCGAAGTCCAGTGTCCCCGCCGCATTCCAGGTCCACAGGATCGCGGGCAGCAGCAGGCCTATCGACGTGCCGATCAGAATACCGAGATAGGTGCGGCCCGATTGCAGGGCTTCGTCGTTACCCTTGTGCGCCACCAGCGGGTACGTGGACAGCGTGAGCGCCTCGTAAAACACGAACAGCGTCAGCAGATTTCCAGCCAGCGCGATGCCCATGGCGCTCGCGATAGCGACCGCAAAGCAGATGTAGAACCGGGTCTGGTTTTTTTCATCGTTGCCGCGCATGTAGCCGATCGAATACAGCGAATTGATTGGCCACAGCGTTGCTGCGATGCCGGCGAAAATCATGCCCAGTGGCTCGACCCTGAAGCCGATCGAGAGGCCGGGCAGCATTTCGACGAGTGTGGCCTGCGGTCGCTCGCCACCGAGCACCTGGGCGCCGAGCGAGATCACGACGAGCAGCAACAGCGTTGAGGTCACGAGCGTCACGCCCTCGCGCAGGTTCGGCTTGCCACCACAAAGCCCGATCAGCACCGCGCCGATCACAGGGATAGCGAGTGCTGCGAGGATCGGGTTTGCTGAGCCCGCGAACACGATCAGGGTGTCACGCCGAGAAGTTGCTGCGCGGCCGTGCCGGCTACGCCGGTGGTCAGCGATGCATCGATGCCGAAGTAGACATTGGCTGCCACCAGTATCCACACCGGTACCAGCAACGACAGCGGTGCTTCCGTGACGGCCTGTTCGTCATCGCTTGCGGGTCTGAAGTACGCCACTTCGACCACACGCCATATGTAGATCACCGCGAGCAGGGAGGTCAGCACGATCAAGGCGGCGACGAACCACCAGCCCTTCTCGAGCGCGGCGAGGATCAGATACCACTTGCTGATAAATCCGACCGTCAGCGGCACGCCGATGAGGCTCAAACCACCTGCGACAAAAGCCGCCATGGTCCATGGCATGCGTTTGCCAAGGCCCGCGAACGTATCGATATGCGCCGACCCGACACGATAGACCACACACGTCAGCGTCAAGAACAACGCGCCTTTCATCAGCGCGTGGTTGAAGATGTGCACAATCCCGCCCGTCACGCCGGTCGTCGTGGCAAAGCTGATGCCGAGTGTAATGTAGCCGATCTGCGCGACGCTCGAGTATGCCAGCATGCGCTTGATGTCTTCCTGGAAGATCGCGACTACCGAGCCCGCGAAAGCGGCGATCAGTGACAGCGGCAGCAAAACGTAGTCGAGCTGCATGACGTTGAACGAAAAATCCGCGCCAAACACCGTAAAGAAAAATCGCAGCAGCACATAGAGCGCCACTTTAGTTGCCGTGGCGGCCAGAAACGTTGTGACGATCGATGGTGCATAGGCGTACGCGTTTGGCAGCCACAAATGCAGCGGGAACAACGCGGCTTTGAGGCTGACGCCGACGATCAGAAACGCGAACGCCGCGCGCACCGTGCGCGTATCGGAGACTTCCGGCAAGCGCTGCGCGAGATCGGCCATGTTTAGCGTGCCGGTCATCATGTACATAAAGCCCACGCCGATCAGAATGAAGGTCGCGCCGATCGTGCCCATGATCAAATAGCGAAACGAGGCGGTCAGGGCTCGCCGGTCTTTGCCGAGCGCGATCATGGAGTATGTCGAAAGCGAAGAAATTTCCAAAAAAACGAACACATTGAAGGCGTCGCCGGTCACGGTGATACCGAGCAGTCCGGCCAGACACAGCAGGAACGCGGTGTAAAACAACGCGATATTCTCGCGCGGAATTTCCTTCTCGACACTCAGGCGTGCCGCGGCCGCGACGATCAGCGCGATGCCTGAAACCACCAGCAGCACGAACGCGTTGGCTGCATCCACACGCAGTTCGATACCCCAGGGCGCAGCCCAACCGCCGAGCTCGTAGGCAACTGGCCCGCCAAGCAGCACTTGCGCCAGCAACGCAGTCGACATGAAAAACGTAGCCGCGCTGACTGTCGTGGCAAGCGCCCAGGCGAAGCGCCCGCTGCCGAGCATGGCGCACGCCGGTGCTGACAGCAGCGGCACGGCGACTTGCAGGATGGGAAGCTGGCTGGCGATCACGCGTCGATATTCTGTTCGTGAATCTCGTCCTCGTTCACCGAGTCGTACGCCTCGCGAATACGCACAACCAACGCAAGCGCGAGCGCCGTCGTGGCCACACCGACGACGATCGCCGTGAGAATCAGCACGTGGGGCAGTGGGTTTGAATAGATCTCGATGCCGTCGGCGAGAATGGGCGCCGTGCCGCCGTTCACTTTTCCAATAGAGATAAACAACACAAAAACGGATGTTTGGAAGATGTTCAGCCCGATGACTTTTTTGACCAGGTTGGCGCTCGCAATGACGATGTAGAAACCCGCCATCATCAACACGATCACAATCCAGTAGTTGTAAAGCCCGAGGATCACCTGTCAGAGCCCTCATTCGGTTGCGCGCGGCCTGCGAACGCGTAGAAGATCGTTATCATGACTGCGGCAACCGTGATGCCGACACCGAGCTCGATCAGCAGAATTCCGATGTGCTGGCCTTCTACCGGATCGTGCGCGAGCACGTTGTAGTCGAGATAGTTACCGCCCAGCAGCACCCCCGCGAAACCGACGCTGGCGTAGAGCAGCAAGCCGAGCGCCACCGCGATGCGCACACGCGCGGGCGGGAACACGGATTGCGCTTTGTCGAGGCCATAGATGATCGAGTAGAGAATAATGCCGGCGCCGAAAATCACGCCGGCCTGAAAACCGCCGCCCGGGCCGTAGTCACCATGAAATTGCACGTACAGCGCGAACAGAAGAATGGGCGCGGTCAGCAGATTCGATACTTCTTTCAGGACGGGGTTTCGTCGCATTCCCTAAAAGTTGCTCTTGTTGTTGTAGGAGCGGATTCAACCACGAACAGAAAAGCGCTCTTTGATTCGCGGCTGAAGCCACCCCTCAGAAAAACAACACTCCCCAAATTCGTTGTCTTTTTTAACTTCTCTTTCGTTTTTGC
>JBPCXK010000688.1:0-5756 GCA_051008635.1 Gammaproteobacteria bacterium | reverse complement strand
TTACTCCTTACTTTCCCCCCATCCCGGAAACATCGAATCTTTTCCCCTTCATCTAGTGATGTTACGGCCCCCTCGATTGAAATTAACGAGACTGCGTCGGCAGCTCCCCGAGCCACGCCGTGTAGTCTTCGGCCCGACCGACCACTACATGTAGAACACCATCCTGGCGTTGCACGATGCCGGTGACTTTCATGAGCCTGGCTTGCAGCAATGCGCGCCTGTGGGTGGCGAAACGCTGTGGCCACACGATGAGATTCGTCAATCCCTTCTCGTCTTCGAGGGTAATGAACATGACGCTCCTGGCATTCTCCGGCCGCTGGCGACCAATGACCAGACCGGCTACGCTGGCTTGAGCGCCATTGTTCATTTCCCATAGCTCCTCGGAATTGCGCGCGCCCAACTTCGAGAATCTCGATCGCAACAGGGCCAGCGGATGACGCCGCAGCGTCAAGCCAACACTGGCGTAGTCCGCCAGCACCTCCTGGCCTTCCGTGGGCCGTGACAACATCGGCTCGCCTTCTGTGAAGCGCGGTCGTCCCCACAACTGCAGATGCCGCTCCACGCCGAGCACTTCCCAGTAGGCGCGATGACGATGATGATCGCTGAGACCGGCCAGCGCGTCGGCGGCGGCCAGAGCCTGAAGCTCCTTGTGGCCGAGCGCGGCGCGTTCGGCCAGATCCGTTACATTATTGAAGATGCTACGGATGCGGGCCTTCACCAGACTTTCGGCGCTGAATTCCGAAAAGCCTTTTACCAGGCGCAGACCCAGCCGCAATGCGGGCTGCTCACTTATAACCCCCCCACCCACCTTCTCCGGTCGCGGATGAGGAAATCCATTTGACATCTCCTCTGTCGGCTCCAGCGTGCAATCCCAGTCGCTGTAGCGCACATCGACCGGACGGACGTCGACGCCGTGCCTGCGCAGGTCTTGTATCAGCTGCGGTGGGCGATAAAAACCCATTGGTTGGCTGTTCAGCAACGCACAAGTGAAAACAGCGGGCTCATAATATTTGAGCCAGCACGATACATACGCCAGCAACGCAAAACTCGCCGAGTGCGATTCCGGAAAACCGTACTCGCCGAAACCGAGAATCTGTTTGAAGATGCGCCGCGCGAACTCCTCGTCATAGCCGCGGGCACGCATGCCATCGAGAAGTTTCTGCTCGTAGGGCTCCAGACCCCCCTTGCGTTTCCATGCCGCCATGCTGCGACGAAGCTGATCCGCCTCGCCGGCGGTAAATCCCGCGGCCACCATCGCGATCTGCATAACCTGTTCCTGAAAAATCGGTACGCCGAGTGTGCGTTCCAACACGGCCTTGACCGCATCGCTGGGATAATCGACTTTTTCCTCGCCCCAGCGCCGCCGCAGATAAGGATGCACCATGTCGCCCTGAATCGGTCCGGGACGCACAATGGCGATCTCGATCACCAGATCGTAGTAATTCTTCGGCCTCAGACGCGGCAGCATGGACATCTGCGCCCGCGATTCAATTTGAAACACGCCGACGGTATCCGCCCGGTGAATCATCTTATAAACGTATTCATCGGGCTCCGTCGCCATGATGTCTTTCATTTCACATTTTTGCCCGCGCAACCGCTCGATGAGCTCGATGGCCTTGCGAATCGCGGTGAGCATGCCCAGACCGAGCACGTCCACCTTGAGCAGACCCAGCGTCTCGAGGTCGTCTTTTTCCCACTGAATGACCGTGCGCTGCGGCATAGCAGCGTTTTCGATGGGCACGAGTTGCGCCAGCGGCCCACGCGAAATCACAAACCCGCCGACATGCTGAGAAAGATGGCGAGGGAACCCTGTGAGCTCGCGGACCAGTATCAGCAGTCGCCGCACCTGCGGGTTATCCGGCGAGAAGCCGCCTTCGCGCAGACGCTCCGTTAAATGTTTGGGGTCATCGAACCATTGCACCGACTTTGCCAGCCAATCGACCTGCTGCAGACTGAAACCCAACGCCTTACCGACATCGCGGATGGCGCTGCGCGCCTTATAAGTAATGACTGTCGCGGCCAACCCTGCGCGTTCGCGCGTGTACTTGTCATATATATATTGAATAACCTCCTCGCGGCGCTGGTGCTCAAAATCGACATCGATGTCGGGAGGCTCATTGCGTTCGCGGGAAATGAAGCGCTCGAACAGCAAACCCGTATGCTCGGGATCGACTTCCGTAATACCAAGGCAATAACACACTACTGAATTGGCCGCCGACCCGCGGCCCTGGCAATAAATATCCTGCGAACGGGCGTACTGCACGATGTCATGAACAGTGAGAAAGAAGGCCTCATAGTGCAGCTCGCTGATGAGCTGTAATTCTTTTTCGATCGTCTCCCTCGTCCCGGTCGGTGTGCCTTCGGGCCAGCGCCACTGTTCGCCCGCCTCTGTTAGCTGGCGCAACCACGAGGTCGGCGTGTGCTCCGCAGGCACGATCTCCTCGGGATATTCGTAGCGCAATTCGCCCAACGAGAACTCGCAGCGCCGGGCAATGCGTGCACTCTCGGCGAGCAGCTCCGGCGGATAAATTTCTTCCAGAATTTCCAGCGGTCGCAGATAGCGTTCGCCGCTGGGGTACAAGGCATAGCCCAGCTTGTCGAGCGGTTGCTTGAGGCGGATCGCGGTCAGCGTATCCTGCAGGGCGCGCCGCCCCCGACGGTGCATGTGCACATCGCCGCTCGCCACCAGCGGCAAACCGCAAGCGCGACCGAGATTCTGAAGCCGCGCAAGGCGCTGGCGATCGCCGGATCCTGCCAGTAACTCGGCCGCAATCCACAACCGACCGGGGAACAAACCCGCCAGCCACAAGCCATCCTCGGGATTGGATTGCCGGCCCGGCAGCCACAGCGCCAGGCAATCGCGCGGCGCTGTGGCCTGCAGATCCTTGCGCGTGAGTCGATATTCCCCCTTGGGCGCCTCGCGGCGCGCATGCGCAATCAGCTCCGACAAGGCGCCGTACCCTGTCCTGTTCGTGGCGAGCAATACCAGATGCAAACCATCGTCGAGACGAAACTCGCTGCCGGTGATTAACGCCAGATCGCGATCTTCAGCGGCCACATGCGCGCGCACCACACCGGCCACGGAACATTCATCGGTGATCGCCAACGCCATGTAGCCCAGCTCCGCGGCTTGGGCCACCAGCTCTTCCGGATGCGAGGCGCCGCGCAGAAAAGTAAAGTTGCTCAGGCAATGCAACTCTGCGTATTGCGCGCGCATCAGGCGAAAAATCCGTGCAGAAACCAGCGCCCGGTGCGGCGCTCTCGAAATATCCATAAGTGCGCGCCGCGCGTATCCACGGCATGGTAGTAATCGCGCGAGATATCGTTGCCATCCCACCAGCCCTGCTCGATACGCTCCGGTCCGCGTTCGAGCTGCAATGCGCCACGGTGTTGCGGCTCGCCGTCTTTGACGGCGAGCTGACGAGGCTGTTCGAGCAACCATAAAGGCCGTGGCGGAAACTGCGGCGATGAGGATTCCCGCCCGACACCGGCATGACGCCAGGCATGTTCCGGACGATGATCCGCCACCACCTGTAAACCACGCACGGCCTCATGCCCGAGGCGCGCCTGAATTTGCGCGATCGCCTGCCACCAGCCTTCAGTAGCCTGATCACGCGAGAAGATGGTGCGGGTAGAAGCGTGGTAGGCCTGAAATTCCGTAGCCAGCAACCGCACCTTGATTACGGGCGCCGGCAGCGGCGTGCGGTCGAGGCGCTCCTTGAGCAATAACAGGCAATGTTCCGGCGAACGGGAAAGTGCACTCAACCCGATCCGCACGCAGGTCTGCGAACCGTGCTCGTGTATCAACTGACATTCGATCGCGTTCACGCCCGCATCGCGGGCGCGCAGGAAGCTTTCAAGCTTCAGCAACAAACGCTGCGCCGCAAACAACAATGTGTCTGCCTCATCCACCGCCAGCGGCAGGGTTTGAATGCAATCGAAAATCACGGGCGGCGTGAAGGTCTTGCGTGCATCGGGCAATACGCCCAACGCCCGGTCGAGCCGCGTCAGTAAATCGTGGCCGAAACGACGCGCCAGACCATCACGCGGCAGACGGATGACATCACCCAGCTCGTTGAGACCGGACTTTGCGAGTTGTTCGACCTGTCTGCTATCCAGATTCAACCCGGCCAGCGGTAACCCTCCCAGAACCGAGCGCAATCGGGCTCGGTCCTCGACGATGTCCTGCCGGCCGTTGCGCGCCAGCCACCAGGCCGCGCAAGACGTGGGCGCTACGGCGAGCCTGAAATCACAGCCCAGATCATCGAGTTCCTGCCGAATCTCATCATGCAGCGCCTGCAAACCACCGAACAGCCGTAGGCTGCCTTTAATCTCCAGCAACAAACTCCGTGGCGCTTGCAGGCTGACCGTGGATGAATACCGGCTCGCCCGGCAGGCCAGGCGCTCGAGCAAGCCCACCTCCAGGCGCAGATCACGAACCTGCGGTTGCAGGTCGTGACACAGGGCGTAGGCCGATGACAGTGGCATCCCCGGCACGAGCGCCCATCGGCGGGCGGCCGACGAACAGCACAGAATGACCGTTCGGCCCGAGCGCTCTTCCACTACAACCGGGGGACGGTCCTCGCTCTCGTCGATTGCCAGGGCATCCAGTGGCAAATCCGGAAAATCGATACACAGCCACAAATGCTCCCTCTCCGGCCACCGCTGACGCGGGGTCTCCTGGCGCGCCTCGGGGGCCGGCTCGACCGGCGAAAACAAAGGCAGAACGCCTGGCTGCATCTGCTATTCCTAGGTAGCGGGTGATTTACCTCTACTAGAATATACTGTAACTAATTACAGTAAGCTACCATCGACAATCTGCCGAACTTCTTAGGGCGGCCTCACGCCTATGAAATCGCCTTTGTTGAATGCAATCCAGCGGTCCACCGTGATGCCGCCGGTCATGTGCTAGGTGCTAATGGCCACACCGCTACCGAATGCTCTCCCTTAGCTTTCCTCGAATGGACGAGGACCAGGCGACGTGACCCGGTGATTTGCCGCCTAGGATAGACAGCAACAATGCGCTGTCGGTTGCAACGTTCTCGAATGAACGCATCACGCCCGGTGGTACGCAAATGCCGTCGAGGTAGTCGAGCTCGATCGACTCATCTCCGTGCGTGCCCCAGCATACGCGCCAGCATCCGCTCAGGCAGATGATCACCAGCGCCCGAAGTCGTGCGTCCACCGTCGCGCATTATGTTGCGCTCGTCGCGCTCGCGCTCATCTGCCTCGCGCCCATCTGGGTCATGGTCGCCACATCCTTCAAAAACGACGTCATCGTTCAAGACGCGAAGCCGCTGTGGTTTCTGTTCGCGCCGACGCTAGACAACTACGAGCATGTGCTGGAGGCGGCGACAAGGCTGGATACGTGCCGAATCGAATCGCCGGAGCGCTCGCCTCGCGATCAACCAATCTCCTCGGTGTCGCCGTGCCGTCCTTGACCAATCACGTCTATCCGGAGGTACTCGCCGGCATCGCCGACGTGCTTGCGGATTCGACCTTGCAGCCGGTATTGGCGTGATGGAGTACGATCCGCTGCGCGAAGAGCAGTTCATACATGACATGCTGTCGTGGCGCCCGAGCGGTCTTGTGGTGTGTGGCCTGAATCAAACCCAAGCGGCGCGAACGCTCTTGGAGCGAAGCGCCGTGCCCGTTGCGCAGATGATGGACGTAGATGGCGAAAGCGTTGGGTACAACGTCGGTATTTCGCACGGCGAGGCTGGGCAAGCAATGGTCAAACACCTGCTGGAGCGAGG
>JBPCXK010000687.1:0-4979 GCA_051008635.1 Gammaproteobacteria bacterium | reverse complement strand
AGATGTACCGGTTCGCCCGCTTCGTCCTCACTCTGTTTGTAGCGATAGACGTTCATCTGAAAACCGTCGAAGGAATCGCTGATCGCAGTGATGGAATCCAGCCACTTGACGTTGGTCATGCCATACCAGCCTGGCACCAGCAGACGCAAGGGGAACCCGTGCTGCGGTTCCAGCTCGCGGCCGTTCATGGCCCACACCAGCAGCACGTCGTCTCGCATTGCCTCAGCGAGCGGCAGGCTGCGCTGATAAGGACAGATCTCATCGTCTTGAACACCGGGATCATGACCCGTAAGTAACAATTCCTTTACGGAGTGTTTCAGGCCGGCCTCGGTCAGGATCGGGGCGAGCCGTGTTCCGGTCCATTGCGCGGTGCCGACGGCGGAATCCAGCCACGGTATGGTGTCGGAGCGGGGCCGTAGATGGCCGCGGCCGTTGCCGGCGCATTCCATAGTCACTGTGAGTGTAACTTGTGGTCGTTGTTTGAGCTCGTCCAGCGCGAGTGACAATGATTTCGCGACTTCGCCGCCAATGTGCAGACGCCATTTGCGGGCGTCGAGGTTGGGGATGTCAAAATGGATGAGCGTGTAGTGCATGCCCACCGGCGTGATGTCGTACCGCAGACCTTCGAGTGGCATGGCCTTGTTGCGGTATGCCAGAGCGAGCTCGCCTTTGGTGTAATTGGCGTGCTCGAGCAGTGGGTAGCCGTCACCGAATACCGACGAGACGGCGGATGAGGGCAGGCCGGGAAGCTTCTTCATTTCACCGGTGTCGCGCTTACTTGCCGTCATGCCGAGCCAGGCCTATTGCAACCCGGCCTGCGCAAACGTATTGCACGCCTCAGCGCTGCCCGACTCGAGCCCGGTGCGAAACCACCGCACGCGCTGTCTGGACGAGCCGTGCGTGAACGACTCCGGGTGCACGGCGCGGCCGGCCTGTCGTTGCAGGCGGTCGTCGCCGATGGAGGCGGCGGCCTGCAGTCCTTCCTCGATGTCGCCCTGCTCGAGAATGTTGCGCGCGCGGTGCGCGTGGTTGGCCCACACGCCGGCGTAACAATCGGCCTGCAGCTCCATCAGTACGGACAACGCGTTCGCTTGCGTGCGCCCGGACTGACCCTGCATGCGACGCACCTCGTTCGCGGTGCCGACCAGATTCTGGATGTGGTGGCCGACCTCGTGTGCGATCACATACGCCTGCGCGAAGTCGCCCGGCGCGCCCATACGGCTCAGCTCACGGAAAAAACCGAGATCGATGTACACCTGATAGTCGCCCGGACAATAGAACGGTCCTGAGGCCGCGGAGCTCATGCCGCAGGCGGATTGCACGTAGTCGGAAAACAAAATCAGCTTGGGTGGCTGATAGCGGCTGCCGCCGTTCTCGAACAAGGCGCCCCAGGTGTCCTCGGTGTCGGCGAGGACCACGGAGACGAACTGCGCCAGTTCGTCGTTGGCGGGGTTGAAGGGTTGTTGCTGTTGGGGCGAGACCCCCGGGCCTTCGGTCAGCATGTTGAAAATTATCGATGGGTCGCCGCCGAGCAACATCACTGCCACCAGGGCGATGATCGCGCCGCCGCCACCGAGCTTCAGGCCCGGCCCACGCATGCGTGCGCGTGGTCGTTGCCCGCGGCGGTCTTCAACATTAGTACTGCGTCTGCCCGTTCTCCAGCGCATGATCTCTCCCCGAGGTCAGTTGGTCTTTGCGATTATGACCCATGTCACCTCACGGATCACCGTAACTGCTCGTCCGCGCCGACAAGTTTGATGACAGCCAGGGGGCCGAGCAGCACGAGCAGCGACATTGTGAGAAACGCAATGCCCCATGCGTGCGCCGTCTTCTCTCCGCCGCCGAAATCCAGTGCCATGCCAAACAAGAGCGGTCCGAGCGCCGCGCCGACAAAGCCGATCACCGAATGCACAGCCATCGTAGCGCCCTTGTAACGGGTTTCCGCAACCTCGATAACACCCGCGGTCATGGCCGCAGAGTCCGCTGCGATGGCGATGGCGTAAATCACCACGACGCTCACCAGCAGCCAATAAGGAGCCACCACCAGAAACCCCACGGCAGCCCCAACGATCGCCGAGCAGATCATGACCGTTATCACGACGCGTTGCCGTCCGAAGCGGGTCACGGATTCGTTGCCCAGCACGCTGGCCGGCATGCCGATGAACGACAGCACTGCGGCAATAGCCGCCGCGCTCACGAGCGGGTTCCAGCCGGCAGCCTGCTGCGTTTGCGCGAATACGAGGAACGCGACAAGCCACGAGCGGTAGGCGAACAGTTCTGCATTGTGGAGCGAATACGCCAATGTGAAACCGAGCGCGCGGCGGTTCGCGATGACGGGGCGGAAGTCCAGCAGATGCGTCGCTGGTTTGTTGTCTTCGGGTGGCGGCTGCGGCCGGAGCAGGAACACGGCAAGCGCGAAAGCGACCAGCGGCCCGAGCGCACACACGCTGAATGCCCATTGCCAGCCCATGGCATCGCCGACCTGGCCGGAAAGAAAATAGGAGATTCCGACGCCAATACCGAAGCTCGATGTATAGAACGCGGTGCCGCGGCTTTGCAACCGCGCGGGAATCTGATCGGTGAGCACCTTCAGCCCCGGCATATAAGTCCCGGCCAGACCAACTCCCTGTAGCAGGCGCCAGAAGCTCGCCGACCAGAGTCCCTCTGCCGTGAGCGCAAAGCCGGCTGCCGCTGCAGCGCTCAGCGCCATGCAAATCAGGTAAATGCGCTTGGCGTCGATGCGATCAGTCAGCGAAGTGAGTGTGGCGACCGCGACGATATAACCGCCGAAGTAGATCCCGCTGATCCAGCCGACGCTTGTATTCGAGAGATCCCATTCACTCTGCAACGCCGGTATCAGAGTGGGGAAAGTCGCGAACGCGAACATGCTGAGGATCTTGAACGCGCAGAGGGTGACGATCAGTCGCATGGCTTATTGTTTCTTTCCTCCCCCTCGAGAGGTGTCGCTAAATTGCTGTTGGCATTCTGGTTTCGTGGGGCGGCTTCACAGGGGTGTCGTTAAACTCCATTGCAGACGTAGGTTGGCCAGCGGGCATGCCACGGCAGGTTGGGCTTCGCTTTCGCTCAGCACCAACCTACGGGTGCCGTCGTGGGCTTTTGCGACGCCCCTGAAACCGCCCCCAGGAAAATCGTGCAAGTCGCTTTCGCAAAGACTTGCGCAGGGCCTCGGAGTTGTATGTGAACAGCATAATAATCTTCGTTGCGAACAGGACGGTTGCGACGTGACTAGACTTCAAACACCTTACCGTCCTCGGCGATTTCAAACTCCATCTCGTCCACATGCCGCAAGCTGTTGCTGCTCATGTGCGTCGCCACAATTCGTTTTGCACCCAGCTCGTGTTTATGCGCCTGCCAGCCTTCGTAACTCATGTGGTGCGGCACGGTTTTATCGTAGCTGTAAGTTTCGGCGATAAACAGATCGGCATCGCGGGCAGCGGGAATCAGGTTCGGCGTCCATTGCGTGTCGCCGGAATACGTGATGATGCGGTCGTCGATAGCGACGCGCAATGCTGTCGGCGGCGCGCCGCTTGGGTGATCGACAACATACGGAGTCGCTCTAATATCGCCGATGTTGTGCTCCTGGCCTGGCTCGAGCTCGTGAACATCTAGCGCAAACTTCCACGCCATACCTGCGAAGTTGGGAAACAGCACATCCATAGCCCTGTCGATGCGCTCCTCGGTGCCGGATGGGCCGGCGACAATCAACGGTTCGCTACGCCGGCTGATGAATTGCGCGTCCAGCAAGAAGAACGGCACGCCGCCAAAATGATCGCCGTGTAGATGGCCGATCAGAATCGTACTGATAGCATTCGGGTCGACGCCAAAACGCCGCATCGCAATCAACGATGACGCGCCGCAGTCGAACAGAAAACTGCTGCCTTCGCCTTCGACGAGAATGCAGGTTTGAAAGCGGCCGCCGCTGCCGAAGGCATCGCCGCTGCCGAGGAACGTGACGCGGACCATCGGCAGTGCGCATCAGCGCCGCGCGCAAAGGGGCTTGGCAGCGAGCTTACCGGTTCGCGCGATTTTCGATGATGTTCTCCACCACCGAGGGATCGGCCAGCGTCGAAGTATCGCCCAGCTCTTCTGTTTCGTTAGCCGCGACCTTGCGCAGAATTCGGCGCATGATCTTGCCGGAGCGCGTTTTTGGCAAGCCCGGCGCAAACTGAATGACGTCGGGTTTGGCGATGGGGCTGATTTCCTTGCGCACCAGGTTCATCAATTCTTTCTTGAGCTCGTCCGTCGGATCGGTGCCCGCTACCAGCGTGACATAGGCGTAGATCGCTTCGCCCTTGAGGTCATGCGGGTAGCCGACCACGGCGGCCTCAGCTACGGTCGGATGCAAAACGAGCGCGCTTTCGATCTCCGCCGTTCCCAGTCTGTGACCGGAGACGTTCATCACATCGTCGACGCGTCCGGTGATCCAGTAAAAACCGTCTTCGTCGCGGCGCGCGCCGTCACCCGTCATGTAGTAACCCGGGAAGGTCGCGAAGTATGTGTCCTTGAAACGCTTGTGATCACCCCACACGGTACGCATCTGACCCGGCCAGCTACGTTTGATGCACAACGCCCCTGCGCCTGCTCCGTCGATCTCTTTGCCGTCGGGATCGAGCAGAACCGGCTCCACGCCAAAGAACGGTCGGGTCGCGGAACCGGGCTTCAGTTTGTTGGCGCCCGGCAGCGGCGTGATCATGTGGCCACCCGTTTCGGTTTGCCACCAGGTGTCGACTATAGGGCAGCGGGCTTCGCCGACCTTGTGGTAGTACCACTCCCAGGCCTCAGGGTTGATCGGCTCGCCGACGGTGCCGAGCAGGCGCAGGCTCCTGCGGTCGGTCTTTTCCACAAACTTGTCGCCCGCGCCGATGAGCGCGCGGATAGCGGTCGGCGCGGTATAGAAAAGATTCACGTTGTGCTTGTCACACACCTGCCAGAAGCGGCTGGCGTCGGGGTAAACCGGC
>JBPCXK010000686.1:0-7118 GCA_051008635.1 Gammaproteobacteria bacterium | reverse complement strand
CCCACAGAATCGCGCTTTCACTCATCGCTATTTTCACTCCCACGCCTGGAGATTAAAAACGCCAGACTCCCGGCGATGACGCCGGCTAACAACAATCCCCAATCCGCAGACAAGAGGTGGATGAGTGGACTCGAGACTGCGCCGAGGATCATCGCTATCGCCACGCTGCGTCCGCGCATATCCGCGAGCACCAGCGCGAAGAACAAGGGATTGATGAACAGAAAGCCGAGCGTGACCGGTCGCGGCAGCGCGCCAACGGCGTAATAGCCCGTGGCTGTGCCGACGACGGCCACACACAGAATCGTGCCGGCAAACACGACGTAGTAGAGCCGGCGCTGCGTTTGTGCGATGTTTGGGAAGACGCGCAGGCACATCGCCCATGAGTTGATCGACAGCAACTGGCCGAGCCCGAGCAAGGCAAACCTGCTGCGTACGCCCTGTTGCACCAGCGGCAGAAACGATATCGTCATGGGCAGGAAGCGGGCGTTGGCGAGCGAGCAGGCGACGACGATGGCGACGAAGCCCGCGCCCGCGCTCACCATTTCCGCCATAACGACCTGGCCCGGCAGGCCCCAGATACCGACGGTTGCAACTATGGCCATGGCGACGCTCATGTCCACGGCGCGCGCCAGCGTGCCGAAACCGGCCATGGTGGTCAGCAAAACCAGCGCCGGCGCTCCCGCCGCATCACGCAGCGCCCGCCGGATCACGGGTCCGGGCCGGTCGCTGGGGCGTTGAAATCAGTGGCCGGCAATGCCGCTACCGCGGCCTGCGGCTGATGGATATTTTGGAATTTTTCATTTATGCTCAGGCCGTTCTCGGCTCGAAAAAGTATAACTCAGATATATGAGTTATCGTATTGGAGCCATATCCACGAGAGGCGCGGCGCCACCTGAATAACCGCCCTATCGGAAAAAACAAGATCACCAGGAGGATCAAATGATTGTTACTAAACGCTTGCCCGTTTTCCTGGGCGCGGCTGTGCTTGCGGCTGGCCTGTTCTGCGCGGCCTTTGCTGCGCAAGATAGCCTGCCGGACAAGATGGATAGTCCGGGCGGCTTTCCCGAGCGTCCGCTCACCATGATCGTGCCCTACGGTCCGGGCGGCGGCTCGGGTCAGGTCGCGGCCGCCATGGCCGCGGCGGTTACCGAGCTCACCGACGCCGGTATCAACCGCGATCACAAACCCGGTGGCAGCGGCATGGTCGGCCTCACGTCTTACATGGCGCTCCCGGCTGATGGTTATAACGTGCTCGAGCACATCGACGATGCGGCCAGCGCGTTCGCTTCCGGCTCCAGCGAGATCAATCCGGCCGAAGATCTCATTCCCCTGGTTATCTCTCAGATTACTTTCAGCCAGATCTATATCCGCGCGAACGAAGACCGCTTCAGTGACTGGGATTCGTTTGTGAAGTTCGTCAAGGATCAAGGCGGCAAGACCACCATCGCCAACGTGTCGCGAGAAGGTTCGATGGAGCGCGTGATGCTGAAGCAGGTCACGGACCATTTCGGCGTCGAGATGCAACAAATCAGCTTCGATAAGGGCGGCCCACGTTACGCAGCGCTCAAGGGTGGTCAGGTCGACGCCTTGTTCGAGCAACCGGGCGACGTGCGCGGCTTCCTGGATTCCGGCGACTTCAGGCCGATCATCACACTGTTGAACGAGCGCCCCAGCGCCTTTCCTGACACACCTTCCATGAAAGACGTCGGCATGGATATTGAGCCGCTGTTCCGCTATCGCGGCTTTTACGTCAAGAAGGGTGTGCCTGAAGATCGCCTCAAGTGGCTGCAATGGGCTTTTCAGAAGGCATTTCATCAACAGTCATACCAGGATTACAACAAGAAAAAATTCATGGATTTGATCGACAGTTTCCGCGACACCGAAGGCGCGAAGCAGTTGATCACCGACACTATAGGGATATACAAAGAACGCTATAAGGAAATGGGTATTTCTTCGCAGTAGCGCGTCGGTCCGGCGCCAATTTACGGCGCCGGACTATCCTTGAATCATCCAAACACCGCTATGAAGAGACTGCCTGCCGCAGCGCTGGCGGAAGCGGCCATCTGGTTGCTGCTCGCGGCGCTCGCGTACTACTACAGCTTCCAGTTCGATAAGAGCATCGAAATCTACCGCTTCGGCGCGTCTGGCTGGCCTCGCGCGGTGATTCTTCTCATGGTAGCAGCCGCGATCTGCCAACTGATCGTCACCTGGCGGCGCGGCGGCGACGCACAAACCCAAGACATGCTGGCGGCGCAGGAAACCGAGGCGGAAGAAAGCGGAGAACGGGGCGTTCGTTACTATCTGCGCGTAACAGCAACACTGTTACTGCCTTTGATCTATGCGCTGTTGCTGGAGAGAGTCGGCTTCTACGTGCTGACGCCGATCTTCATCTTGCTCTTTCTCTTACTCGCTGGTGAGCGGCGGCCCAGGTACCTGATCGGCGTTACAGTCGGCATCTACGCGGTGCTGGTCTTCGTGTTCGGGCGCTTGCTGTACATCAATTTGCCGACAGGCAACATGCAACCCTTTTACGATTTCAGTAACTGGCTGCTCGTCATCATTCGCTAGGGAACGGGCAGTGGAAAACTTCATCAATGGCACGGCTACACTTTTCGGTGACCCCGTAAGCATCACCGTGTTCTTCGTGGCGCTGATTGGCGGAATGCTGTTTGGCGCCGTGCCGGGTGTGTCCATGCTCACCCTGGCCGCGATCGCCCTGCCTTTTTCGGGCAACTTTTCCGCGCCCAACGCGATCATGTTTTTCTCGGTCGTGTACTGCTCGGGCGTATTCGGGGGCGCGATAACGGCCATCCTGTTCAACATCCCGGGCGCGCCGGAGAACGCACCGACCGCTTGGGACGGCTACGCCATGACCCGCAACGGTCAGGCCGGCAAGGCGGTCGGCGCCGCTGTGCTGTGCTCGGCCTTCGGCGGAACATGCTCGGCCTTGCTGATGATGACGGCCACGCCGCTACTCGCCAATTGGGCCATTACCTCGTTCGGGCCACCGGAAATATTCGCGCTGGTGTTCTTCGGACTGGCGGTGGCCTCATCGGTCGGCGCGGCCACGCTGTGGAAAGGCTGGCTGTCGGTGGCGCTCGGGCTCATGCTCGCGACGATCGGGCTCGATCCGGTCGGCGGCATCAAGCGTTACGATTTCGGCTTTCCCTACCTGCTGGCGGGTATCGGCTTCGTGCCGGTAATCCTCGGCTTTTTTGCGGTCTCCGAGGTTTTTGTGCAGGCGGAGAAGCGCGCGCGCGGCACGTACAAAGCGCCGAAGGTGAATCTCGATTTCCCGAGCTTGCTCGAATTCTGGCGCCTGAAGCTCGCGGTTGCGCGCTCGGTATTCATCGGTTTTTTCGCGGGCATATTGCCAGGAATTGGCGCGGTGCTCGCGGCCTTCATGGGTTACAACGAGGCCGTGCGCTGGTCGAAGACGCCGGAGAAATTCGGTAAAGGTGAGCTGGAAGGTGTGGTCTCATCCGAAACTGCCAACAACGCGGCCACGGGCGCGGCCATGATTCCGCTGCTGGCATTGGGTTTGCCCGGTGGCGCGCTCACGGCGATGATGATCGGCGTATTCCAGATTCACGGGATCGAGGCTGGTCCGCTGGTATTCATCAACTCGAACGACCTGGTGTGGGTCGTATTTTCGGCCATGTTTTTCGCCAATATCTGCATCTTCTTCCTGGGCTGGCTGCAAACCAAGACCGTCGTCCACCTGTTGCGAATCCCATTTCACCTGCTGGCCCCGGTGATTCTGTTGATGGCGACTATCGGTGCGTACGCGGTGCGAGGGCTTGTGATCGACGTGATCGTGATGTTCACCGCGGGCATCGCGGGCTTCGTCCTGCGTCGTTCAGGCTACACCATCCCCGGCATCGTGCTCGGTTTGATCCTCGGCAAGATCGGTGAACAAACCTTCGCCCAGGCCATGCAGATGCTCTCGTACGACTTGACGAACTACTTCAACCGACCGATCGGCCTGATACTGTTGGTCGGCGGCGCCATCACCATAGTGGTGAACGTGTACAAGTCTTTCCAGAAGCCAAAGGCGACATCACCGCAGGCGCACTCGCCCGTTGGACGGGATATTTGAGACCCCTGTTCGCATGCTGATTTACAGGATGAAGGTTGGTGCTGACCCGACAGGTCGTTGCCTGTAGACGCCATCGATCTTGTCACGGACATAACGCTCCGTCCGTTTGTACAAGGGAGTAAAAGACGTATCGCTATCCATGCTGGAGAGCGGCGCATCTGGCAGACTCCTGTGCTCGTCCCGGATCATGATTTTGTATTGCAGCCAGTGGCGAATCGATATAACCTGTAACTCATATACATGAGTTAGTCGAAAGTATAGCGCCCGTCATACTCGCGTGCACGCCAGGTCTATTCGGAGGTCCGCGTGACACCTGCAAACCAGCAACAGACTACGAGTTTCAACATCATCAGCGGTCTGATGGTCAGGGCGCGCACAGCGATGGACGCTTTCGCGAAGGCCGATCAGGCGCGCGTCGATGAGGCCGTCACTGCGCTCGCGTGGTCGATCTACGAACCGGGTCGCGCCCGCGCGCTCGCCGAGCTGGCGGTAAAGGATACCGGTCTCGGTAACATCCCCGACAAGATTACCAAGAATCAGCGCAAGACCTTCGGCACGTTGCGTGATTTGCTGCGCGTGAAAACGGTCGGGGTCATAGACGAAGATCCGCAGCGCGGCATCGTCAAATACGCCAAACCGGTTGGGGTGGTTGGCGCGGTCGTGCCATCGACGAATCCAGCGGCGACCCCGGTCAACAAGGCGATGATGGCCATCAAGGGCCGCAACGCGGTTATCATCGCGCCCTCCCCGGCTGGTCTGACAACCACTACGCATACCGTCGATAACATGCGCACGGAGTTGGCAAAGATCGGCTTGCCGGCGAATCTCATACAAGTCTTGCCGCCACCCGTGACCAAAGAGCTCACACAGGCGCTGATGGAAGCCTGCGACCTCGTGGTGGTTTACCGGATCGCAGAACAACGTGCGCCGCGCCTACAGCAGCGGGACGCCCGCGATCGGCGTGGGCGCGGGTAACGTGCCGGTAATCATCGACTCCAGCGCCGACTCTGCCGACGCCGCGCAAAAGATCCGAGCGTCCAAAACCTTCGACAACGCGACGTCCTGCTCGTCTGAAAACTCCATAACGATACTCGACGACAGCTACGACAAAGCCATCGAAGCGCTGCGCGGAGCCGGCGCATATCTCGCGAGCCCCGAAGAAAAGCGAACCATCCAGGCCAAACTATGGGTCGACGGCAGGCTCAACCGTAAACTCATCGCCAAAGACCCTGATGTTTTCGCGCGCGAGGTAGGGCTGCCGCGCGAGGCGCAAAAGGCGCGTTTCTTTCTCGTCGAAGATGACGGCGTCGGCAAGGATCATCCCTTCTCGGGCGAAAAGCTCTCGTTGGTGACAACAGTCTATCGCGCAGCGAATTTTGACGCCGCGATCGCGCGCGTGCGCGAAATACTCAATTACCAGGGCATGGGTCACTCCTGCGGTATCCATACAAGCGATCTCGCCAATGCGCGCCGGCTGGCCGAAGAGCTGGATGTCGTGCGCGTGCTGGTCAATCAGGCGCACGCTGTGGGCAACGGCGGCGCTTTTGACAATGGTTTGAACTTCACACTCAGCATGGGATGTGGAAGCTGGGCCGGCAACAGCATCAGCGAAAATCTCAACTACCGGCACTTCATCAACGTCACTCACCTGTCGACGGTCATCCCGGAAGACAAGCCGTCAGAAGAAGAGTTATTCGGCGATTATTGGGAGAAATATGGGAAGTAAAAGGAGCACGGTCTGTCGCGCTCCGCGGATTTCTCCCTCCGGTCGAGATGACATACGGGACTTCAGCAGACAGCTCACGGCCCTTTCTTATCCATGAACTTCGAAGAACACGCTGCCAAACCTTTACTCGGTAACGCCGGCATCGCCATACCACGCGGCAAGGTCGTTACCAGCGCCGGCGAAGCCGCGAACGCGGCGGAGGAACTCGTCCCGGTGGTCGTGAAAGCGCAGGCGCCGACCGGCAAGCGCGGCAAAGCCGGCGGCATCAAGACAGCTGACACATCCGAACAGGCCAAAGAAGCGGCGCGGCAGATTCTTGGCATGCGTATCGGCGAACACACGGTCGAGCGCGTGCTCATCGAGCAGCGCGTGCCGATCGAGCGTGAGTTTTACGCGGCCGTGCTCAACGACCAGGCAAGCAAGGGACCGTTGCTGCTGTTTTCGACGGAAGGCGGTATGGACATCGAGGAAGTCGCCGAGTTACATCCCGACAAACTCAAACGCGCCAGTGTCGACATCAGAAAGGGATTCGACAACAGCGCGGCCGAAGATATGCTCGCCGGGCTCGGTTTGAATGGGCTCGAAGCCGCAATTGGCGATGTTCTGGTCCGGCTTTACCACGCCTATCGCCGGCACGACGCCGAGCTCCTCGAGGTAAACCCGCTGGCGTTGACGGCGAACCACAAACTCGTTGCCCTTGACTGCAAATTCGTCATGGACGACTCCGGCATGAAGCGTCATGCAGAATTGTCCAAACTTGGTGCCCGCGAAAAACTAACGCCTCTCGAGCAGCGCGGACAGGAAATCGGTCTGCGTTTCATCGAGCTCGACGGCGACGTCGGCGTGCTGGC
The DNA here is from genome assembly GCA_051008635.1 of Gammaproteobacteria bacterium. GTDB lineage: Bacteria > Pseudomonadota > Gammaproteobacteria > JBPCXK01 > JBPCXK01 > JBPCXK01. The sequence continues at coordinate 442 of JBPCXK010000686.1, read as the reverse complement.
CAACGGCGCCGGTCTCACCATGACGACCATGGACATAGTGCGTCATCACGGCGGGCGTCCGGCCAACTTTCTCGAGATCGGCGGCGAGGCCTATACGCAGGCCAGGCCCGCACTGGAGCTCGTGCTCGCGAATCCGCACGTCAAGAGCCTGGTCGTGAACTTCTGCGGCGCTTTCGCGCGCACCGACGTAATGACAGAGGGCATCATCAACGCCTGGCGGGAATTGAAACCCGAGCTGCCGGTTTTCTTTTCAGTACACGGCACGGGCGCTGAACAGGCAACCGTGATGCTGAAAGAGCATCTCGCCCTGGAGCCGTTCGCGACCATGGACGAGGCCAGCGAGGCCGCGGTGGAGGCGGCGCGATGATCGTGCGAGGCAGCGAACGCCTGCTCGTGCAGGGCATCACCGGCAAACAGGGCACCTTCTGGGCCGAACGCATGC
>JBPCXK010000685.1:0-4078 GCA_051008635.1 Gammaproteobacteria bacterium | reverse complement strand
GTGCGGGGGGCGCCCCGTGAGGGGCGTTCCTACCGCGACTAGAAGGCTCATATTGGCACGCGCGCGACGCTCTCGACTCCATCGGCGGGCTCGCAGTGGTTGCTAGAATCCCGGTTTGGCCTGCTGCGCAAGGATATGTGGCCGCTGTGCCGGCAGCGCGAATACGACCGGCGAATGTGGGTATTGCAAGAGGAATTGCAGATGAACATGCCGCAACTCATCGAAATTCAAAACGGTACTCCGCCGAAGCCGACGTTTTCGGAGCAGGAGATGTCGGCGCGTCTTACCGCGCTTAGAAAATGCATGGCGGAGAACGACATCGGCGCCGCAGTCTTTACGTCGATTCACAACATCAACTACTTTGCCGATTTCGTCTACTGCGCTTTCGCACGCGCCTATGGCCTGATCGTCACGCACGACGCCATGACCACGCTCAGCGCCAACATCGACGGCGGGCAGCCCTGGCGGCAGACATTCGGGCACAGCAACCTCGTCTACACTGACTGGCAGCACGACAACTTCTTTCGCGGTGTCCAGAAGCTCGTGCCGAACCAGGGTCGTGTCGGCATCGAGTACGATCACGTGACGCTGGGGCGGCGGGACAGGTTCGCGCAGGCCTTACCAGACGTGGAATTCACGGACATCGGCGAACTGGCGATGGGTTTGCGCATGGTCAAATCCGCCGAGGAGCATGCTCTGATCCGCGAGGGCACGCGCATCTGCGATATCGGGGGTGGCGCTGTTGTCGAGGCCTTGCGCGAAGGCGTGCCGGAGTACGAAGTCGCGCTGCACGCCACCCAAGCGATGGTGCGCGCGATTGCGCAAAGCCACCCGCACACCGAGCTGATGGATACCTGGACGTGGTTTCAGTCCGGCATCAACACCGACGGTGCGCACAATCCGGTCACAACGCGTCGCGTGGAAACGGGCGATATCCTGAGCCTCAACTGCTTCGCCATGATCTCCGGGTACTATCACGCGCTCGAACGCACGCTGTTCTTCGATCATTGTTCGCCGCGCGCGCTGGAGCTGTGGCGGATCAATTGCGAGGTGCATCGTAAAGGTTCGTTGCTGATCAGGCCGGGCGCACGTTGCATGGACATTGCGCTGGAGCTCAACGAGATCTACCGGCGCCATGACCTGTTGCAATACCGCACGTTCGGTTACGGGCACTCGTTCGGATCTTTGTGTCACTACTACGGGCGCGAGGCGGCGCTGGAGTTGCGCGAAGATGTCGAGACAGTGCTCCAACCCGGCATGGTCATATCGATGGAGCCGATGATCATGCTGCCGCAGTGGATGGACGGGGCGGGCGGCTACCGCGAGCACGACATCCTGATCGTCACCGAGGACGGCAACGACAACATCACGCGTTTCCCGTTCGGGCCCGAGCACAATATAATCCGCCGCTGAAATCAATCTACAAAGAAAACAATGCCAGACACTGTTGTAAATTCCTGGAACGATTTCGATCCACTCAAGCACGTGATCGTCGGCCGCGCCGACCACACGTGCATACCGCCGACCGAGCCCGCGACTGAGGCCAAGATTCCGGATGATAGCGACATGCGTGGCATGTGGGGCCCGCGGCCGCTGGAAACGGTCGAGCAGGCGAACGCGCAGCTCGACTATCTCGTCAAGGTGCTCGAGGAGCGCGGCGTGCGCGTGGATCGTCCAACGCCGATTCAGTGGAATCAGGCCGTGACCACGCCTGACTTCATGACCGGCGCGATGTTCGGCTGCATGCCGCCGCGCGACGTGCTGCTGACCGTTGGCAGCGAGATTCTCAGCGCGCCGATGTCGTTTCGCTGCCGCTACTGGGAATACCTCGCGTATCACTCCTTGATGCAGCGATATTTCGACGAAGACCCGAACTTCAGATGGGAGCAGGCGCCGCGCCCGCGCCTGACCGGTGACTCGTACAAGACGGGCTATTTCGACGAGATCACGATCGACGAGCGCCTCGAGCGCACGGCGGCGCTGGATTTTGTCACCAACGAAAACGAGCCTTTGTTCGACGCCGCGGACATCCTGCGTATCGGCAGGGATCTGTTTTGCCAGCACGGTCTGACGACCAACCGGCGTGGCATGGAATGGCTGCAACGTCACTTTCCGGATCATCGCATTCACTCAGTGAATTTTCCGGGCGATCCTTACCCCATACACATCGACGCCACGTTCGTAACGTTACGTCCGGGCCTGATCATTAACAATCCGAACCGGCGCCTGCCCGATGCGCAGCGCGAGATCTTCAGGGCCAACGACTGGGAAATCATCGACGCCGCGCAACCCGCCCACAACGCGCCGCCGCCGCTTTGCTATTCGAGCGTGTGGTTGTCGATGAATGTGTTGCTTGTGGACCACAAAACCGTAGTCGCGGAGGCCAGCGAAGTCTATCAGCTCGAGCAGCTCGACAAGCTCGGCATGGAAGTCATACCGGTGCCTTTTCGCGATGCCTATCCGTTCGGCGGTGGCTTGCACTGCGCAACGGGCGACGTTTTTCGTGAAGGTTCCTGTGAGGATTACTTTCCGAGACAGGTCGCCGGGACACAGATCCGCGCTGCGTAGACTCGGCCAGGGCTACTGCTCACCGTTGATGCTGCCAAGCACGTCGAAATGCCCGTTCGCTCCAGGCTCTAACACGATAATTTCGCCGGAGTCCGTGGGCTCGCCGATTAATGCCTTGATGTTGACTTGATGCGTCACAATGACCAGTGAGTCACCGCCTCGCCAGTCGGTGATGAACTGCCGTAAAGCGCTTGTCCGTTCTTCGGCAAATTCCCGTTCGCCGAAAAATGAATTGAGGAATGATACGGGTTTGACCACACCCAGATTCATTTCGCGGGCCGTGTCCTGACAGCGGCACCACTCGCTCGCCAGCACAGCCGATACGGCAACCTCGTGTTCGCGAAAGGCCTCGCCGATACGGCGAGCCTGCGCACGACCCTCCGCGGAGAGATTGCGTTGCGTCGCGCAATCCCCGAGCTTGAAGTTCTCCGGGTCGCCGGTGCCGGGTGCGATCGCATGGCGCATGATGGCGATGTGATTACCCGCTGCCAGCGCCTGCCACAGGACATCCGTGTCTTTGGCCGGAAGCGAGCAGGGTAAGAGGCCGACAAGAGCAAGCAGGAAACGCCGTGCCCTTGTCATTGCTGATGTAGCAACGGCTTGAGTATCAGTTGGTCGCCGCGTTGCGTGAATTCCAGGTGCCTGAGAAAACTCATGCCGAGCAGCACCTCGTCGCCGCCGATACCGGGAGTGATGTTGGCCCTGACGTTGCTCAACGTGATGCCGCCCAGGCTGACGCTGTCAAGCCGCGACAAATACGCCGTAGCGGTGCCATTGGCGGTACGCACAGAAATCGAGCGGCCGCGGTCGAGCTGCAGGCGCTCCGCAATGCCGGCGGGGACGGCGACGTCGGTCGCGCCCGTGTCGAGCAGAAATTCCACAGGTCTGCCGTTGATCTCGCCGATGGCGTAGTAGTGACCGTAACGGTTGCGCTGCAGCACAACCTCGGGCGCGCCGTCCCTGATCATGGTCTGCACGGACTGATTCGGGTTACGCTGCTGGTCGAGCCAGGCGTTGAAATACACCGTCAGCAAGCCGATGCCCAGCGCCCAGGAGGCGTAGATCATGGCCTTGCCGATCAGGGAGTGATTGGGTCTCATCAGCTGAGCGCCAGTAGGTAATTCGATCGCCCACACTATCAGAACTGATCGAATTCAACGACTACCTTACACCAACAATCGGACATTCGCAGGGCTAACGTGGACGGGCAGTCGGCCAGCTCCGCTCTTTAAAGGCAAGAATGTGGCAAGATTCGCCACGAGTCAGGAAGAATTCCGCGTTTCGAGTTAGTTTAGGCCAGTTAGCTTCCGGCCGTAAGCGCCGTAAATACGCGAAAACGCGTAGGGTGCAATAGCGAAGCGTATTGCAGCGAGTAAGCCACGATGCATATATCGGCGCAATACGTTAACGCTATTGCGCCCTACGAGGAAACGCGCGACTCGTCTGTGGACGATAACCAGTTAGTACCTTACCACCAAAATCCTGTACAAAAATACCAGGAATTTTTCAG
>JBPCXK010000684.1:0-4430 GCA_051008635.1 Gammaproteobacteria bacterium | reverse complement strand
ATGGGCCTGGAGCGCCTGGCGGCGATCATGCAGGGGGTGCACAACAACTACGACACCGATCTGTTTCAGAGTCTGATCCGGGCGATCTCGGGACTCGCTGGCGGCGGCGGTGAGGTGACTGCGTCGCACAACGTCATCGCAGATCACATTCGCTCGTGCAGTTTTTTAATCACGGACGGTGTGCTGCCCTCCAACGAAGGCCGCGGTTACGTGCTGCGGCGAATCATCCGCCGCGCGGCGCGCCATGGTCACAACGTCGGTTTTACGGGGCCGTTTTTCCACAAGCTGGTGCGGCCGCTTGTCGACGAGATGGGCGAGGCCTATCCGGAGCTTGTCGAGGCGCAGGAGCGCGTCGAGCAGGCGCTTGAACGCGAAGAGCGGCGCTTTGCCGAGACGCTCGACCAGGGCATGAAGGTGTTCGACAGCAAGACTGCCGAGCTGTCCGGCAAGGTGATTCCCGGGGATGTCGTGTTTTTGCTCTACGACACTTACGGTTTTCCGCCGGATCTGACCGGTGATATCGCTCGCGAACGTGGTCTGACGCTCGATATGGATGGTTTCGAGCACCACATGGAGGGTCAACGTGAACGCGCGCGGGCTGCGAGTCAGTTCAAAGCCACCAATCTCGTGGACAGCACGCAGCAACTTCCCGCGACACGCTTCACCGGTTACGACACGACGGACGATTCCGTCGAGGTCGCCGCCTTGTTCAAGGCCGGCAAGTCCGTCGAGGTGCTACAACACGGCGAACAAGGCGTCGCGGTGTTGGCCGGCACCCCGTTTTACGCCGAATCGGGCGGACAGGTTGGAGACACAGGCGTGCTGCAAGCCAATGGCGCGAGCTTTGAAGTCACGGACACGCAAAAGCAGGGCGATACGCACGTACACATCGGGCGAGTCACGTCCGGTCGGCTCAAAGCTGGTGATCGCGTCCAGGCTAAAGTGGACAGCGAGCGCCGCCAAAAGACCGTGCTCAACCATTCGGCCACGCATTTGTTGCACGCAGCGCTGAGGCAGGTGCTGGGTGATCACGTGCAACAAAAGGGTTCGTTGGTCGCGCCCGATCGCCTGCGTTTCGATTTTTCCCACGGCGAGCCGGTCAAGCCCGCACAGTTGACGGAGATCGAGCGCATGGTCAACGATCACATTCGCGCCAACGCGGCGGCGGACATCGAAATCACGTCCATGGACGACGCCATGGCCAAAGGCGCGCTTGCGTTCTTCGACGAAAAATACGGTGAGCAAGTGCGCGTGCTGTCGTTCGGCGACTTTTCGACCGAACTGTGTGGCGGCACGCACGTGAACATGACCGGCGACATCGGCGTATTGAAGATTGTCTCGGAGACCGGTGTGGCCGCAGGTGTGCGCCGCATCGAAGCGTTGACGGGCACGACCGCGCTCGACTGGATCGCGGACAGCGAACACCGTCTGGAGCATATCAGCGAGCTGGTGAAGGGCAGCCGCGCCGACGCCGACGAGAAGGTAAAACAACTCATCGAACGCAACCGCGCACTCGAAAAGGAGCTGGCGAAGCTCAAGTCGAAGCTCAGTAGCCAGGCAGGCGCCGATCTTGCTGCGCAGGCGGTGGATGTCGAGGACCTCAAGGTTTTGGCTGTGCAGCTCGACGGCGCGGACCCGAAATCGCTGCGCGACACGCTGGACCAGCTCAAGAACAAGCTCGGCAGCGCGGCTATCGTGCTTGCGACAGTTGTCGACGGCAAGGTCAGCCTGGTCGCTGGAGTGACCAAGGATCGAACCAATAATCTGAAGGCGGGCGACCTCGTCAACGCCGTCGCCCAGCAGGTTGGCGGGCGTGGTGGCGGCCGGCCCGACATGGCACAGGCGGGTGGCGACAATCCCGAAGCGTTGCCGGCCGCGTTGCAGTCAGTGCCCGACTGGGTACGCCAGCACATGAGCGCGGCGCAGGCTTCGTAATCATGCTGTGTGTGCAGAAATACGGCGGCACGTCCGTCGGCTCGATCGAGCGTATCGAACACGTCGCACAAAAGGTCATCCGCGCGCGCGCCGAGGGTCACAAATTGGTGGTGGTTGTATCCGCCATGAGCGGCGAGACCAATCGTCTGCTCGAACTCGCGAGACAGATCGATCCTAAAGCGGATGGTCGCGAGGTCGATGTGTTGCTCTCGACCGGCGAGCAGGTGACCATCGCCCTGCTCAGTATCGCACTGGCCAGGCGCGGTTGCCCGGCGGTGTCGTACACCGGCGCGCAGGTCAACATCCTCACCGACAATGCCCACGGCAAGGCGCGTATCCAGAACATCGACGGCGCACGCGTGCAGCGCGATCTGACCGCGGGCAAGGTCGTCGTGGTCGCGGGTTTTCAGGGCGTGGACAGCGAGGGCAATATCACCACGCTCGGGCGAGGTGGCTCGGATACCACAGCGGTTGCGCTCGCGGCCGCCCTCAAGGCCGACGAGTGCCAGATATACACTGATGTAAACGGCGTTTACACTACCGACCCCAGGATCGTGCCTAATGCCCGGCGGCTGGACCGCATCACCTTCGAAGAAATGCTCGAAATGGCCAGTCTCGGCTCCAAAGTGCTGCAGATCCGGGCGGTGGAATTCGCCGGAAAATACAACGTGCCGCTGCGCGTTCTGTCCAGCTTCGAGGACGGCGGCGGCACCCTCATTGCCTTCGAGGAACCGAACATGGAACAGCCGTTGATCTCCGGCATCGCCTTCAACCGTGACGAGGCACAGCTCACCGTTTCGGGCGTACCGGATCGCCCGGGCGTGGCCTTTCGCATTCTGGGCGCGATCTCGGACGCCAACGTCGAGGTCGACATGATCGTGCAAAACATCGGTGCCGACGACAACACCGACTTCACCTTCACCGTCCACCGTAACGACTACGACAAGGCCAGCGAGTTACTTTCCGAGGCCGCCAAAGAGCTCAACGCGCGCGAATGCAGTGGCGACGACACGATCGTCAAACTCTCACTGGTCGGGGTCGGCATGCGTTCGCATGCGGGTATCGCCAGCAAGATGTTTCAGGCCTTGGCGAATGAGGGTATTAACATCCGCATGATCTCCACCTCTGAGATCAAGATTTCCGTAGTAATCGACGAAAAGTACCTTGAATTAGGCGTGCGGGCGCTGCATCATGCCTTTGGACTGGACCAGCCGACGCAGGATGAGGCGACGCTAGCGGATGCAAAAGCGGAAGCCTGATCCGTGCTGGACAGTAATAAAAAAGGATTCGGAACTCCCGCAAGGGGTGTCCGGATGAGAGAGGTGATCTTACGAAATAATAACAAAATCAGGATATTAAACAGGAGACCCAAGGAATGTTGATATTAACCAGACGTGTTGGTGAAACCCTGATGATCGGTGATGAGGTCACAGTCACCGTGCTGGGTGTAAAGGGCAATCAGGTGCGCATTGGCGTCAATGCGCCCAAGGAAATAGCCGTACACCGCGAAGAGATCTACGAACGCATCAAGCGCGAGCAGGCTGCGGAAGGGAATACGCAGGTCGGCTGACGCTGAACTTCTTGGCTGAGGTGATGCACTAAAGCGTTCAAGGATCGGTCCTATCGAAGTAAGGCGCAGTAACCCGGAGAGGTGGCCGAGCGGCTGAAGGCGCTCCCCTGCTAAGGGAGTATGGGTATAAAACGCCCATCGAGGGTTCGAATCCCTCCCTCTCCGCCAATGTTGCAGCGTCAAAGACGCCTCCGCTTCAACTGTGTGCACTCGGGATTCGAGCCCTCGGAAAGACAAGATGGTTCGACAAAATAGCCTGCAGCGATTTTGAACGGCCGCAGGCCGCCCCGAAGGGCGGAGCGCAGGATGCGCGGAGTAATCCCTTCCTCGCCGCCACTCTCGCCGTAGGCGGCATCGCCCCTGTCGTGAAATTGGAAGACTGGTAGGCTCGGACCTTCGGTGGTGGCGTAAGACGTAATCCGTCCCTCTTCGCCACGTTTACCAGCAAGGGAGCCAATTCCTCATGGTAAACATGCAGAAGCCGCGGGCACTATTTCGCGCCCGTTTTTTCGCTAACGCAACGCCGCGCACTAGCGTCCGCCGCCGCCGGGCGGTTAGAATTGCGTGCCGTTTCACCACGCGCCCGTAGCTCAGCTGGATAGAGTACCTGGCTACGAACCAGGGGGTCGGGAGTTCGAATCTCTCCGGGCGCGCCAGTTAGATCAATAAGTTACGTTATTGTTAATTGAGTATAGTGACGCCGGGGTATACTTTGGGGTATACGTTGACCCGGATGGCCAGCTCAGAATGCCGTCCATCTACCGCCAGATGATCGGCTAATACCCAAGCTGCCCATGTGTGTGATGGGGCGGACACTGGCCGATTTCATCGCTGCAATCGCCTTAGCTCCTCGACAGGCAACTGTGGTGGCGCGACGGAGTTCTCAATCAGCGTCAGGAGTGAGAACGATCGCGTCACTCGCTAG
>JBPCXK010000683.1:0-19181 GCA_051008635.1 Gammaproteobacteria bacterium | reverse complement strand
TTTCGCCGCAGAGATGGCAGGGAACGGGACGCTCTCGGTGACGAAACCAGAGCGGTGCACCCGGCCTGGGCCTGAAAGGCTCGGGCCGGGTGCGATGTCAAGATACGAAGGCCGAGACTACTCCCCTTTTGAAGGGGTAATCAAATAATCCGCGTACGCCCACAGCTTAACATTAAGGTATACGCAGATCTGCACAAGAGCAGACACTACTACCCCGAACAGCACCAAGGTGATCGGCTCTCCTCGAGCCACCACTGGCAGATACAGCACCGGTAGACACAGCATGATGAGTAAAGCCATATACCATTCCGGGATGTAGCAGAATACCTGCCCACCATCTGCCACCATCTGCATCCCAAACGCACCCGCACCCGTATATCAGTAATCCCCCCCGGATTCCGGATGCGCGCCATGCCCAATCAGGTGTTGATCATCGAAGATGAAAGCGATCTCGCCGCACTGCTGGCGCTCCATCTCTCCGACGCCGGGTGTCAATCCGAAGTCTGCGCCAACGGGGCGGAGGGGCTCCAGCGCTGCAGCCGCGGAAGCTGGAATCTGATCGTGCTGGATCTCTGCCTGCCGGGTATGGACGGGATGGAGATCTGCCGGCGAATACGCGCGCGCAACGATCACACGCCGCTGCTCATTCTGAGCTCGCGCTGTACGGAGCAGGATCGGGTCGCGGGTCTGGAATCGGGCGCCGACGACTATGTGACCAAGCCGTTCAGCGTGCTGGAATTCGTTGCGCGTGTGAAGGCGCTGTTGCGGCGCCCACCCGCCATGATGCCGCAGTCCGCCGGGCCCGCGCGCCGTCTTCGTGTAAAAGACATGCTCATCGACCTCAACGCGCGGGAAGTCAGCGTGGGCGGCCACGGTGTTGAGCTCACCGCCAGAGAATTTGATCTGCTCGCGCACTTCGCGCGCAACCCCGGCAGAGTCTATTCGCGCGCACAGCTGCTGGACGATGTCTGGGGCTTCGGCTACCAGGGTTACGAGCACACCGTAAACTCTCACATAAACCGCCTGCGTGCGAAGATCGAGGACAACCCCTCGCTGCCTCGCTTTATCAAGACCATCTGGGGTGTCGGCTACAAGTTCGAAACGCCCGAAGCGCGCGCGCTGTGATTCACACGCTATACGCCAAACTGTCGCTGGCCCTGCTCGCCATATTCAGCGTGGTCGGAGTGCTCTTTCTGGCCATTGCCAACTGGTCGACCGAACGCTACTACGAAGAGGTGACGCAACGGCTCAATAGAGACATCCCGATGTACGTGACCGAGGCCGATCCGCTCATCGAGAACGGCGCTGTCGATCAGCAGGCGCTCAAACAACTGGCCGACAAGGTCATGACCATCAACCCGAGCGTCGAAGTGTATCTGCTCGACCCCGCGGGCGGCATATTAGGTCACGCGGTGCCCGACGGTGGCGTCGAAAGACAGCAGGTGAATCTCGAGCCCATTCGGGATTTCCTCGCCAACCGCAGCCCGCTGCCGGTCAAGGGTGACGATCCTCGGCACTTGAGTGAGGCAAAGATCTTTTCGGTCGCGCCGGTGCAGCATAGCGGCTCGTTGCATGGGTATTTATACACGATCTTCGGCGGCAGCAAATACGACGCACTCGCCGCCGAGATCAAGCAAAGTTACGTCCTCAAAGTCAGCGGCTGGGCGATTCTCGCCACCTTGTTATTCGCGTTTCTGACTGCGCTGGTCATTTTTGCCGCGCTGACCAAGCGCTTACGCAAGCTGACTGCAGCGATGGAACAGTTCAAGGCCAGCGAATTTACCAGCATGAAGACAATGAGCCCGGTTTCGGACAAAGGCGACGAGATCGACCGCCTGAGCCAGAGTTTCGACGAGATGTCCACACGCATGGTGGCGCAACTCGAAGCCCTGAAGCAGACCGACCGTTTGCGCCGTGAGCTGACCGCGAATATCTCGCACGATTTACGCACCCCGCTTGCGCTCATGCAAGGCTACATCGAAACGTTACTGATCAAAAGAGATTCGATCAGCAACACCAGGCAACTGCAATATCTCAATATCGCGAGCAAGCATGCCAACTACCTCACACGTCTCGTGGGTCAGCTCTTCGAGTTGGCGAAACTGGAAGCAGACGTGGTGACGCCAAATATAGAACGATTCGCGCTGGCAGAGCTTGTACATGATGTGACGCAGCAGTTTCAGATTGCTGCGCAACAGAAAAATATCACGCTCACGGCTCGCTGTGAGCAGACGGACCTGTTTGTGCGCGGCGACATCGCGCTGATCGAACGGGCGCTGGAAAATCTTTTGGACAATGCCTTGCGTAACACACCAGGCGGCGGCTCGGTCGTCGTCAATGCAGCGTTGCGTCAGGACGGAACGGTCAACGTGGCGGTGAAGGATACGGGCTTTGGTATTCCCGCCGACAAGCTGCCGCGCATCTTCGAGCGCGCCTTCCGCATCGAAAAAACCAACGGCCAGGACACCCGGCAGAGCACGGGCCTGGGCCTGGCCATCGTCAAGCGCATACTCGAGCTGCACGACAGCGCCATCTCTGTCGAGAGCCGCACGGACGCCGGCACTTGCTTTCGCTTTAGCCTCAGCGCCTGAGCCGGCGCGCCGATTACGGCTTTTTGCTTGACAGTTGGCCGCGCGTCAGCTTCGATGCGCGTTATGATCGATGGGCTAAGCCATATCACCTTCGTGGTGAGCGACCTCGAACGCATGACAGAGTTACTCGTCAGTATCTTCGATGCGGAAGAAATCCATGCGAGCGGCGACGAGACGTACTCGATCTCGCGCGAGAAGTTCTTTCTCGTTGGCGGCGTATGGATTGCAATCATGGAGGGAAAGCCGTTGCCGGGGGAAACCTACAACCATGTCGCGTTCAAGATTCACAGCAATGATTTCGACATGTACGTCCAGCGCGTCCGGGCGCTCGGCCTGAACGTAAGAGAAAGCCGCAAAAGAGTGGAGGGCGAGGGCCGTTCGATCTATTTTTACGACTACGACAACCACCTATTCGAATTGCACACCAGCACGCTCGGCGAACGCCTGTCCCGCTACAGGCAAACTTCCCCATGAGTACCCGGTACGCGCACGCGCAGAAGTGGTCGTAGCCCTGAAGTTAGCCAAAAAAAATGGCTCCGCGAGGGAGCCATTCAACGAAATCTGAATTTCTGAAACTTCGACCAATTGGTCAAAAGCCTAGCAGACGACACGGCAACGCACTGCCGACTGGTTCACAGATTTCCCTGCGACCACGCCTTTCGCCCCCCAAATACACACGCTGATCCGCCACCGCGGATTCTGGTGCATTACGGGCACAAGGTGGCCGCTGTCCATGGCGATGCGAATTTCCGGCCGTGTGAAAGCATGCGGCCTATCGAATCTTGAACTCGATAGGCACCGTCACCCCACTGGCGACCGGCTTCCCGCCCTGCACGGCGGGCTTGAAGTGCCACTTGCTTTTGACCGTTGACAGCGCACTGCCATCCAGCAAGCGATAGCCCGACGATTCCGTGACCTGCGCCTGACGTACGCTGCCGTCCTCTCCCACAAGAATCGCTACCATCACCGTGCCCTGTTCGGCACGATGACGTGATCGCCTGGGATAGAGCGGTTTAGGAATCAAACTGTAAAGCGGGACCGCGGTTACCTCGGGTGTTGCCAAAGCTCCGGTACTTTCGCGCGCCGCAAGCACGTCGTCCATGGAAGGCTCTCCGGCACCTGTTTCGACCGCGGTCTGCGGCGGCGGTACGCGGTCGGATTGGGCCTCGGGCCGCAGCGAAACGGCCCCGCGGGTGGTTTGGGGCGTGTGGCGTTCCTGGACTCTCGGGGATGCCGGACGCGGCAGGCTCACTGGCGGAGTTTGAGCCTCAGCCAACTCCAATTTCGGTTTTGGTTCGGGCGTGGATTCTGTGATACGCCGCGTCTCCATTGCCGGCTTGTGCTCTTGCGGCTTCGACTTCTTTTTCGGTAAGCTCGAAACGCTTCGCGGCTTTTCGATCGGTGTTGCTATTGCCCTGGCGATCGCGGAATCCGATTTTCGCGCCGTGGCTTGCGCGGACGGAACGGACGCAACCGCTTCAGGGTTGATCGCCTCGGGCATTTCAGCGGAAGCTGGTTGAGCCGCAGTTTTCGCCAGCTCGCCCGGCACGGAAGTGGCCACTTTGTCCTCACTTTCCCGCGCAGGCGTCACGGTGTCGGAATCGGGTGTCGCCGTAGCGATCTCCATCACTTTGACGGTCAGCGGCCCCACCCCCGGTTCTGAAGCAGCCCAGTGCCCCGCGCCAAACAGGAGCACCAAGGTGTGAATGGCCACCGAAAAGACAAGCGCTAACACGCAGCCTTGGCTGACGACCTGTCTTCGCGCGTGAGTTGTCCTTTGCGTCATTTCACGATGTGCGCGGCGTGCCGGTACCAGCACCCGCCTAGCCCGTATTTCTCACCACGGGGCGAGATGATAACGCCGAGATTTGAATTCACAAGGCATTTTCTGACGGAGCGGAATACGGAGTATATTTCCGACTGGGGAAAATTCCTTTTGGATTCAAAGATCAAGCCAGCGCCGTCATCGGGGTGAGAAATGCGGGCTAGCGCAAGGTCCGAGCGAACGCGCGGATGTCATCGACAAGCAGATCGGGTTGCTCCAGCGCGGCGAAGTGGCCGCCGCGGGGGAACTCGGTCCAGCGCGCGATATTGTAGACGCGCTCGACATAGGACCGCGGCGGCCAGGACAGGAGTTCGGCCGGGAACAGTGCCGCTGCCGTCGGCACCTCGACACGCTTGCCTTGCGGCGACAGCACGCGCCCGCCCTCCTCTTGCCGGCCGTAGTAGATCCAGGACGCTGTGTTGAAGGTGCCGGTAACCAGATAGACCATGATGTTGGTCAGCAGCGAGTCCTTGCTGTGAACGCTCTCGATGTCATCGCCATCGGTATCGGACCACGAGTTGAACTTCTCGATGATCCAGGCGGCGACGCCGACGGGGCTGTCCATCATTGCGTAGCTCAGGGTCTGCGGTTTGGTCGCCTGCAGGGTCCGGTAACCGTTTTCCATTGTCTGTTCGCGTGCGAATTCTATGGCCCAGGTCTCTTCCTCCGGCCCCTTCGGCCCGGCGGGGTGGCGCATCGTCATGATGTTGATATGGATGGCGCGGCAGGCCGGTGCGTGCTCGAAGCCGAGCCAGGACGAAATGGCGCCACCCCAGTCTCCGCCCTGAGCCAGGTAACTGTCGTAACCCAGTACGTCGGTCATTAGCGTGTCGAACAGGCTGGCCATCTTGCGCGGTCCGAATGGACGCGGTGGGCGGCCCGAGAAACCGAACCCCGGCAGGGACGGCGCGATGACGTCGAAGGCGTCGTCGGCGCTGCCGCCGAAGCGTTCCGGATGGGCCAGGGGTTCGATGATTTCGAGGAATTCGACGATCGATCCCGGCCAACCATGGAAGATGATCAACGGCAACGGCGCAGGGCCGCTGCCCTTCTCGTGGATGAAGTGCAGATCAATGCCTTCAGCCTCGGCCATGTGGTGGGAAAAACGGTTGATCGCGGCTTCATGCCTGCGCCAATCAAACTCATCAACCCAGTACGCACAAAGCTCCCTCATGTAGTCGAGGTTGGCGCCGTAAGCCCAGCCTCCGTCATCCGGCATCTCATGCCACGCATAAGCGGCGACTTTCGCGCGGATGCGCTCGAGGACGTCGTCGGGAATCTCAACACGGAAGGGCCTGGGTGATGTCATGTCGATGCCAATGGTTTTGCCTGGTCTGCGCCTCCTGCGCCGGTGCCGCCCGCGACCTCGAACGTACCGCGTTGGAAGCGCACAGCGTCCTCGATAACGGCGACGAGTGCAGCCATCACCGATCCGACCAGCACGGTCGGGATGAGCAGCGCGAATGACTCCTTTAATCTCGCGTTGCCGAGGGCTCCCCAGCCAAACGGTTCTTCGCTGCGTTCGCAGTTTCTCATGCGTGCGATGAAATAGTTGACCATCATCAGCAGCCCGCCATAAGGACAACGAGAAGAGTGAGAAGGATGATACGTCACTTCCGCTCTGTATGAACCCTGAAAAGCCCCGATAGCGGCCTGCATGAGGTTTTCAGGGCAATTTCCAAAAAAAATGTTTTTGACTTTTCCATTGTGTCCCTCCAATTACCTGAAGCCGATTTCGGCGTGCGTTTTATCAACACTCAGGAGAAAAGCATGAAATCCATCATTCAAAAGACCGTAGCTTGTTGCGTAATTGCACTGGGGCTGAACACAAGCGCGCTTGCCCAAGCCGAGGAAATTGCCGAAATCGTCGTGGATGGAGCCCCGCCTATTATCGAAGGTGTCGGCGACATTCTGTCGCCCGTTGGCACCGTTACGGACGGGATCAACGCCGGAGCCCGGACCCTTAAAGGTACCACCACGGTCATGGGCGACGTTGACATCCAGGTTAGGGCAGGATCCATCCGGCAGGAGATTACCGGTGGCGAGGAGAATCTCAACGAGCTCAACCTTGGATCGGTTGGCGGCGGCGCCTTTATCGACGGCGGTTTCACGACGGATGTGACCGTAGGCAGTATCACGCAGAAAATAAGCGGCACCAAGAACCGAAACAGAGCCAACATCGGTTCTGTTTCAGACTAACCCGCCAGTACGCAGTGACCCTGAAGCTCAGGGTTGCTGCGTAAGGAGTTTCGCAATGAAAACACATGTTCTTCAGTTATTGGGGTTGTTGCTTTGCTACGAGGCTTCTGGCTGTGCCCAGGCGGATTCAGAAGTTGATGTAACCGCAGGCGATATCACGCAAACGAGCACGGGGTCTCATATCGTTTCGGAAATCAATATTGGATCTTCAAACTCAGACAGAACCGGCGGTTTACAGGTGCACGTTGACGTTGGCGATGTGGCCGCCAAAGCATCCGGCAGCGGCAACCGTTCAACGATCAACCTTGGCAGTGCCGAGGGTAAAGATACCAGCGGGTTTAGAACTCGGGTCGTCATCGGCGGAAAAGTCGTGCTTGATACCAACAGTAGTGAAGGTGAGATAAATATTGGTGGTCAAACGGCAGATTAAATCGGTGATAACTCCCTGGAGGGAATGACTATGTACACGAAAGTCCTGCTTACCCTGGTTGTCGTATTCACGACAGCCGGGGTTGCGAGTACCAGCCATGCCGGATCTACTTTTGACAGCGATGTGCAGGCCAAACTGTCGCGGTTCAAGGCCCGACAGAAGTTGGTGCAGTCTTCGGATGACGAGCGGGGACTGGGTTTTGCTCGGCGCGATTCGGCGGGCTTCGGCCAGCCTCCGGGCGAAACGCCGTGCGGCGCCATAGATCTCGGCAATGTGAAGAATCTGAGCGGCTTTCGCAGGCCACAGGAAGTCACCGTGATTATAGACGGTGATGTGATCAACTCGAACAACCATTGCCGGTAGACACGGAGCCAGTCATGCGTTTGCCCAAAGTAGGGTTTTTGTTGATTTCAGCGCTGCTGGTAAATGCTTGCGCGACTGCAAACCTGGTGCGCGAGAGTGTCGCCAGGATGCAGAAGGGGCCAGAGAGCCCGCCGACGAAAACCATCACGAATTTCTCTGACGGTCTCAGGTGCATGGATGAGTTGTTGCTTGAATACCAGATACCACCGACCACGTTTCTCATTGAAAGCCTCAATGACAATACGGGGCAAATCAGCAGCGGCACCCGGGACATGCTAATCACCGCACTGGCCGCCATGTCCAAGCGCAGCAACTCGATTCGAGTGATCGCATACGACCAGGACTCCAGCAACGCGATTGCTTTCCTGGAGCGCACCTCCGCCGCGGCCCGCCTTTATCAGCGGCTACCGGCGTACGATATTCGGGGTTCGATTTCTCAATACGACAACCGAGTCGCGGCCGATCGTGCCAACGCCGCCGTGTCAACCAAAGACTGGGGTATCGGCGGTGACAAGCGCGTCAGTGGAGATGTACTGGGTATCGATTTGAGCGTGGTGAGAACCGCGGACTTGTCAGTGGTACCCGCGGCCACATCGAGCAATCAAGTGATCATCGTTGATTCAGGCAGCTCGGCCGACGCTGATGCGGTCATCAAAAAGGCGGGCATCTTTTTCAGTTTCTCGCTCGACCGCACGGAGGGGCCCGCGCAGGCGGTGAGAAACCTGCTTGATCTGGCGGCTATTGAACTGATTGGCCGCTTAAAGAAAGTGCCGTATTGGCAATGCCTGGATGTCTCCGAAGAAAACCATGCCGTCAGGCAGGAAGTTCTCGAGTGGATGCAGATCTACGACAGGGATAATCTGTTAATCCCCTTTGTTCGCAGAGTGCTTTATATCAAGGGTTTTTTCGACGCAAATGCACCAGATGCAACGCTGGCATTTCAACGCGCCGTTGTTGCTTATCAGCAGAATGTTGGCGTGCAGCAAGACGGCGTGGTTGACCATGACTTTATGCTGTCACTGTTCAAGCGGCGCCGGCCCACAGACACAGAGCGCTTGCCGCAGACTCCAACTCACGGCGCTGACATTCAGCAAATTCAGGAACGCAAGGCGATAGACATTGCGCTCAAGCGAGTTCGGCAGCCCGACGCCACGCTCAACGACAACGAACAGCAGCTTGAAGTTTATCTGAACAAAGCCGGCTACCTGTATTGCTACCTTCAGAACGGGGACAGGCAGATACAGCGTTTTTTCCCCAATCGATTCCGACCAGACAACTATCTGCGCAGCGGTCAGGTCGTCTCGCTACCCGGGGCGATGCCGTTCGCCATTGAAATGGAGCCGGGTGAAAACGCAACCATTACCTGTTTCGCCACCGACGAGTCAGTCATCGACAGGCTGCCACTCAACGTTCGTGGCGCTGACTTTGAAGTGTTGAAGACGAGTTCCATGGCGGCCCTCAAGGAGGCCTTTATCAAAACGGCACTTGTCCCTATTGGGGAAGTGACGTATCGCGCGTTCACTAATGACTGAAGGAGAACACGGCTATGAACAGGTTTTATCCCACCATGGTTTTTGGCCTGTGTGCGTTTGTGCTGTTGGCAGGCCAGGCGCATGCGGACTCGCAAAATACTACTAACCTGGGTGCGCGGATCGCGTCGACCGAAGAGATTGTGGACTACCTGGCGGCCGCGCCTGCAGGAAAACCCATACGCACCCGGGGTGGCCTGCGACTGCTGGAGACAAGCGCGCCTGAGCACCGTTCACGTTCTATTTCCTTGCAGGTTAATTTCGCATACAACTCGCATGAGCTAACGGAATTTGCAATTGAACAGCTCAAACCCGTGGGTTCCGCCTTGGTTTCCGAAAAGCTTCGCTCATTGGCATTCGACCTCGAAGGTCACACGGACGCCAGGGGTAGCGATGCGTACAACTTTGCGTTGTCGACACGTAGAGCAGCCGCGGTTAAACAGTTCTTCATGGAACGCTTCGGCGTGAGTACGGACCGCGTCAGCGCTATTGGGCGCGGTGAACACCAGCTGCTAAACCGGTCCGAGCCATTCAGCGGTGTAAATCGTCGCGTGAGTGTTACGGCATACTATTGATCAATCGCTTTGCGCTGACGTCGCCAGATTGACACTCGGTACTATCAGGTTGGTCAGGAGGTAAACATTTGCTACGGCATGAGGCATAATTGGGCGGCGTGCATAGACCCAGCTGCATTGCACGAGCCGCCTCTGTTCGCCCGATCAGAATACCCAATAATGACAGCCCTCCAAAACGCGTCTGCCGACAAGAGCGCGGTGGACTGGCGCAGTCTTGTCCTGGACTCAAGCGCTGAGGGATTGAAACTCATTGAATGTCTGGCCAAACGCCGGTTCAACACCGGCGTACTGGCTGACGAAGCGGCGACGTACGTTCTGGAACACCTGTCAGCGAATAATTGGCAACGTTGTTCTCAGTTTAAGGGCAATTCACAGGCGAAAACCTACCTGCAGACCCTGATTGTCAATTTACTGGAGGAGTTCTCGCGCAATCGCTTCGGTCGCCCCAGGCCTCCCGCATGGCTGGTACAGCAAGGAGAGTTGTGGGTAAAACTCTGGAAAGAACTTTGCCTGGAGCGACAGCCCCTGCCGGCGCTGGTAGATCGTTACGAGCAAGCCGAACTGTATCGCGGATCATGGGTACAGCAGATCGCAAAGGTCATCAAGGCCAGAATACCCCGGTGCGGCGAATACCGGTTTGAGGCAACAAATGTCGAAGACATTGCTGCTGTAAGCGATCAGGCGAGTGGGGGCGCGTTAGCCAGTGATCCGCAATACGATGCTCAACCCGACAGCCTATGCGGCTATGACTTCGAACTGCGGGCCGAGACGGAATTGCTGTTTGTGCTACGCGCTGTCCTACAAGCACAGCCGTGCGCCGAGTCCTTTAGCCAGCAGCGCGCACGGCAGATCGACGCGGAAGTCGAGGTTTCAGCCAATAAGCTCGACAAACTGCGCCGGGCCCTCGTGCTAAGCGACGAAGAAGTCGTTGTGCCGCGAATGACCTATTGCGACGGTCTGTCGAAAGCGGCGGTGTCCCGGGCCCTGGGCTTGCCAGCACACCGGGCCGGTTTGATGATCAACAGCGCCCTCAACCGCATTCGGGACGCTGTTGAGCTTTGTCAACTCGATCTGCGCTCCGTGTTGGGTAAGGTTTGATGGGTATTCGAATTATACCCAATTTTCGTTTCCGCGTTTTGTCCATCCAACATTTCATGACGCCTGTTGTTTTTCCACGGTTTGGCAAATGAATCTCTCATGAACGATGACCCGGCCAATCTCGACGAGCACGGCTACGCGCTGCTGGCTCTTCAACTTCGCCAGAAAAAGGATGCGACAGGCGCGGATACTTTATCCGATGATGATCTCGTGGCGCTTTACGAAGGCGATCTGGATGACGAGGAGCGCGCGCGAGTGCTGCGCTGTATTGCCAATGACAAAGACGTGTATCGCCGTTGGTTGGCGTTGGTGGAGGCTACCTATACCGTAGACACCAGTTTTGATCCCCTGCCCGCTCACCAGAGCCAGGACAAACTTCAGAATGTAGTGTCGGCGCGGTCCACGCTTATGACTTCGGCGGACAGCCCGCGGCCTACATTTGGAGAAACCTTGCTCAGTTGGTTCAAACCCATCGCCCAACCTGTCGGAGCGTTGGCGCTAGCCGCGACTCTTGTTTTGTTGATACTACCAGGCGCACCAAACTATGAGGCAAATCTGGATCAACTCTACCGTGACCACGGATTTGACGCGGAGGAGTTGCTACGCAATTCCGACGCTCTACCCACCAGGACCACAGGCCATTTGCCCCAGGATCTGCATACCGAGATGTATTCACCCGCAAAAACGGCGCTGGCCAAAGGCTTACTGACGGGCTTGCAGTCCTTGGGAGATGACGCCGCCATTCCAGGGATCGCGCCTGAGGCGCAAAAATATAGCGATAAAACCGACATACCGGACGCGGATCGCGATGTATTGGTGTCGTTGGGGCGTTTTGCGGCGTTGGCGTATGCTCACTGTCAACGCGCTACGCTCACAGAGCGGAAAGATTTTTTTCCACAGGCGATTTCCGTGTATCTGCAGTTGAACGAAGCCATAGATTCCGGCCGCTACGACGAGCTGAAGATCATGGATGTTATGCACGCGCACAAGGCTGCGTCAGACCACACGGTGTCACAACAAGATATATGTACGCTCTCCTCTAACCTGATCAATCAGTTTAGAGGATAAGAGTCGGTGTACGCACCTTATGCATAGCACTCTGGCTACTACCGATTCATGAATCAAACGTTAAGGTATTCAGCGCTCCTCCTGTTGCTGACCGCGGCTGCCGCGGCCCCTGCAACGCAACGTGCTGTACTTGTCGGCATCAGTGACTATCAACTGGTCCCGCCTCTGGAAGGACCGTTGCACGATGTTGCGCTGATCAGATCATCCTTGGTAGATCACTGGCAATTTGAAGATGCCAATATTCTGACGCTGACCAATGAGCAGGCCACCAAACGGAATATATTGGATGCAATTGCGTCTCTCGGTACAGACGGTGCGCCGGGCGATACTGTTTTTATCTATTTCAGCGGTCACGGAACAAGCGCCGCCGACACCAGTCTGTCGGTTTCAATACCGACCAAGACAGGCGCGCTTGTCCCCCACGATGTCCGGGGCGTCAAGACTCACCAGGAGCTGCTGAATCGCCTGATTATCGGCAAGCGCGATTTACAGCCTGTGTTAAAGCAACTGGATCGAGCCGGCTTTAACGTCTTTATCGTGGTCGATGCCTGTTACTCGGGCAATGTAATCCGCGACACAAAGCGGCTGGACGGGTTGCCGACCCGATTTCTTCGCTTAAGCGACCTGCTGCCCAGAAATGCAAGGCGGGCGAGGCTCGGCAAACGTTTGAAATTCAATCCGAATGAACCCTTTCCCTATCAAAACGTTTTCTCCTTGTCTGCCGCTCAGGAATACGAAACCACACAGGACATTCCGAGTGCCATGCTAAAGAAATATCCAACGCTCGACGGCAAACCTCACGGGGCCTTTACCGATAGCTTCGCGAGGGTTTTGTCAGGCAGCCATGACGGGGATATCGATGGCAACAAGATACTGACGCTCACGGAGTTGTCCGAATCTGTAACCAAACTAATGCGCGATCGAAACTTTTCTTCTACACCCCAATTGTTGCCACGGCAGACAGAAACCGCGATCAATCTCGCAAATCAGGCTCTGTTTGGTGCTTTGCTCGAAGCTCATTTGCCGACAGACCAACCTTCCTTTTGACCGGTCTGGTTTGTCCCTCTATGTATTCACCATCGACTACAGCATGAGGAACGTGTGGTGAGGACATTGAGACCAACGATCCAGAAGACCAAAGACGCGACAGGCAACCCTCGGGGTTCAATTGTCCCTGCTCTGTTCAATTTGTTCTTGTTTTCATTTTCCGGCCTCGCCATGGCGCAGCCGGCTGAACCGATCTTGCCGCAGGTAACATTCGAGGCTGGTGATCAAAAAAGTGCCGTCGAACGCGGTGAACGCGTGTTCATCAATGCGTACAACATTAGCGGCAATACCGTTCTCGACAAAGACTTGTTGAATAGCATCATATTGGCCTACGTTAACCGTGATGTTCTGTTGACTGAAATTTCGGAGCTGAGAGATAAACTCACACTCGCTTATGTAGAACACGGTTACGTCAGCTCGGGCGCGGTGATTGACCTCAGTACTGTGCCACAAGGGTTATTGTCGATTCAAATCGTTGAAGGCGTTATATCTCGTGTACAGATAGACACTGATGGGCGCCTGCGTAACAGCTACTTGCGCAAGCGTATTCAGTCTTCCGGGCATGAGGTCTTCAATATCGCGAAAACCGAAAGAAACCTGCAAATATTGCAGCAGAATCATCGAATAGAAAGTCTGCAAAGCCAGTTACTGCCAGGCGCACACGCAGGGCAATCTATCCTGGAGGTGGGAGTGCGGGAAGCTCGACCGTATTCCGCGATGCTTGAGTCAAGCAATTATGAGTCGCCGAATGTGGGGGCTGAGAGAGCGTTGATAGCGGTCGCACATAGCAATATCTCCGGCTACGGAGACAGACTGGATTTCGATGTTCGCAAGAGCAAGGGCTTAACGGCCTGGCACGCCAACTACGCGGTTCCCATCAGCGCAAAGGACGTGACGGTATTCCTTGACGCACAGATGTCGGAAAGCGAGATTGTAGAAGACGACTTCGCGTCTCTCGATATCAATAGCGAGGCGGACATCTACAGTCTTGGCATCGACTATCCCGTCTATCGTTCAGAACGATCTCAATTCGGCTTGTTCGCGAGTCTGGACAGGCTTCACAGCAAGTCATTTCTGCTCGGCACTATTCCCTTTTCCTTTAGTGAAGGGGTCGAGAACGGAGAGGCGAGGATTACCGCGCTGCGCCTGGGGCAGAGCTGGAATCAACGTAGCCGGCAGCGCGCCATTGCGCTCCAGTCCACTTTCAGTGTTGGCATCGATGCCCTCGACGCAACCGTTAACAGCGATGACATACCTGACGGGACATTCCTCAAGTGGTTGTTTCAATCGCAATGGGCACAACGTGTTCCGTGGCTGGGCTCTCAAATCATTGCGCGCGGAGATTTACAGCTTTCCGAGTCAGCATTACTGGGTCTGGAAAAGTTCGCGCTGGGTGGCCACAACAGCGTACGGGGTTATCGAGAGAATATCTTCTCTGGCGACAACGGCGTGATTGCTTCGGTGGAGTGGAGAGTGCCGTTATTTTCGCGTCGAGGCGGAGATCAGAGCGTAGCGCTCGCGCCGTTCCTGGATACGGGATATGTAAGGAACCGCAGGGCGAGCAATCAATCGAAATCGTTGTCCAGTGCTGGACTTGGCCTGCATGGAAGATTTTCGCGTCACGCGCAAGTGAACATCCACTGGGCAAAGGGATTCGAAAGCACTGGTGGAAGCGGAGATCTACAGGACGACGGTTTGCATTTGCAGGCGCGCTTTCAATTCTAGTCGGGACCAAAACAATGGCAATAAAAAAAGTCACACGTAAAGCAGGCGGTCTCGTTGTCGCGATCGCGATTGTGTTGTCGTTCGCGTCTTTGTCGTTCAGCCAGGTGCTGCGTGACGGATCGGTCGGGCCGGATGTGTCCGTGCAACCGGTGCTGGATAGTAACAACCGCTATCTCATCGCAGAGAGCATGGGAGCTTTGCTGGGCGACAACGCGGACGCGCTGTTGCACAGCTTCAGTGACTTTTCGATTCTGCAAGGCCAGCAGGTGGAGTTCACCGGTAACAATGCCATTCAGACAATAATAAGCAGGGTTACGGGTGCGTCCCCCTCGATGATCGACGGCACACTGACATCAAGCGTGCCCGGCGCCCACTTTTTTCTGCTGAACCCCCGGGGTGTGCTATTTGGCGCTGACGCAACACTCAACATGGGTGGCGATTTCAGCGTCAGCACCACGGATACCTTGCTGTTCTCTGACGGAGCGTCACTACAGGTTTATTCGGGCGACACACTTCCCATCATCAAGTCCCCTACGCCGGCCGCATTCGGTTTTCTGAGTGACAACGCCGGTTCCATTGTTCTGGATAGCGCCGGCAGCCACAACGGTCCTGCCGGTTTCAGCAGCGGCAACAAGATCACGCTGCACGGCAACGACGTTTCACTTAAAAACGGCAGTGTAGTCACCAGCGGGGACAAGGTCACTGTAAAGAGCAATTCCATCAACATCGACGGCACCTCGCGAATTCAGGTGTTTACGGGCATAGGCCGCACGGTGTCAGGTGATATCGAGCTGTCCGCGCAAGACACGATTGCCATCAGCGGTGAAAGTGGAAGCGGCTCTTTGGTTTCTATCGGGCAAGATGGTTTTCTAGGTGGAACCACGCGGTTGGAGGCAAGACAGATCCGCCTCGAAAACGGCGCAAAGATACAGAGCAATAACAACAGCGCGGGCTCCGGCCCCGGCACCGGCAACGACATTACGCTGACGGCCGAAGAGGGTATCTACATGTCGGGTGTAGACGGCGCGGGCAAGGGCGCCACTCTCTTGACCCGAACCTCCAATGAGACTGCGGCGGGCGCAATTAGCCTGACGGCGCCTATTGTCGAAATGGCCGACGGCGCCGATATCCTGAGCTTGAATCCCGGTGGAGGCAGTGCCGGCAACGTCAACATAAACGCGAGCGACTCTTTGACCCTTTCCGGCAATGACAGCGAGGCGGGCAATGTCGATCAGGCGAATATTCAGACGCTTGCGGTATTCGCGGGTGGCGATGCCGGCGCGATTGACATCAACGTCGGCACTCTGAACCTGGACAACGGCGCCAGGATTCAAAACGGCAGCGAGGCAGGCGGCAATGGGAACACCATCAGCATAAACGCTACCGACAGTATCACTATGAGAGGCCATCACCCGGTATCCGGATTTGGTTCAGCGATCAATTCCAGCGCCAACGGCTTCAATCAAGCCGGCAACGCCGGCGATGTTGTGGTCAATGCACCGCGCATCAACATGGACAACGGCGCGCGCATTTCCTCGGGCTCTGTCGGCGCAGGGAATGGTGGCGATATTGTCATTACCGCGAGCCAAAGCCTGAACCTCAGTGGCCGGATCAACCGCAGTGGGCCTGCAGACGCCATAGAGGGAGACAACAACGGCTCGCGCATAGAAGTTCAGGCTTTTGACGGTTCCACCGGCGATGCCGGCTCCATCACCATCGACGCCGGACAAATCAGCATGACGGACGATGCCATTGTTTTGAGCAATGCTTACGCGGGAGAGGGTGGAGATATCACCATGACCGCGGACAGAATCGTCAGTCAAAACAGCGACATCGTCAGCAGTGTCAGGAACGCTCAGGGTAACGGGGGTGATGTCATCCTCGGCGCCGATTTACTTGTGCTCAGCAACAGTAACATCAAGGCGCGGGCTGACGCCGGCAACGGAGGTACTATAAACATTGAGAACGTACGACAGTACGTCACGCTGGCGGGCAGCGAGCTCGACGCCTCATCCACTTCCGGTATCGACGGCGCCATCATTACCCCGCCGGAGCTGCGCGGTGAGTTCGGCAGTGATGCGTTAACGACGGAATTTCTGGACGTTACCTCACTGTTGAAGTCCAGTTGCGCCAATTACACTGAAGGCTCTCGGTTTATAGTCGCATCCCAACAGGGTGTGGCGGCATCGCCGGAAGGTCTGTTACCCAGTTTTGCCCCATTGATATCCGCGGGGCAAACGAATGCTCTCGCGCAACACAACAGCGCGGAAACATTGCGCGGCCAGGCGCGGGCGCAACAGGCCAGCGGTGACTACACAAGCTCCGCCAAAACGTTGGCCGATGCAGTGGCTATTGCCAAACAAACGGATGATCCCTTTCGCATCGCGGCCAGCCTCGGGGATTTGGGCAACGCCTTGCTGGTTGCCGGCAAGCGAGGTTCTGCTGAAAAAGTGCTGTTCGAAGCCATTGATGCCGCAAAGCAAACCGCCGACCCCGGCTTAACCGCGCTCTTGTACAACAATCTGGGTAATTACTATGTTATCCAAAATGAACCGGGGAAAGCGTTGAACGCCTACCAACGCAGCGCCGCTGTATTGGCCGCATCCAGCCCGACCGCGGCGACACATGCGCTGGAGGCGACCAAAGCGCACGCTAACATCGCCCGCCTCCATATCCATCAAGGCAACCTGAAACAGGCAATACGAGCATTAGCGCAAGCCGACATCCAGATTCGCGCTGCTGAGTTGAATCAGGAATATACCGGCGTGTTAATTCACGTGGCCAAGTCTTACGAAATAATTGCCGCAACCAAACCGTCACTCATGCGTGCGAGTCTGCTAAACGCGCACAGGTATTTACGGGGGGCCGAGAATCTCAGCCGGGGAAATGACGACCCGCGCGTGTTGTCTTATGCGCTCGGTAACTTGGGCGCCTTGTATCGCATTGAAGGGCGCCTCAGCGAAGCGTTGGTATTGACTCGTCGAGCGTTGTCCGTTGCGGAGCGGGCTCAGGCGCCTGAGTCTGTTTATCGTTGGCATTGGCAGGAAGGCCAACTGTTGCACGCTCAGGGCGATGCGTTACCGGCGATTCAAGCCTTCCGTCGGGCCGTCAACATCATTGACGCGAGCAGGCAGGCAACCCTGGCGCGCTACGATTCAGCGGAAGAATACTTTAATCGGCTGGTGGCGCCTGTGTACCTGGAACTGGTTAGTGCGCTACTCGATACCGAGGCACGCAGCAATGATCAGGCCGCTTCCCAACAACTGCTATTGGAAGCGCGGGGTGTCATAGAAAAATTCAAGACGGCTGAATTGCAGAACTATTTTCGCGACGAATGCGTGCTCAAACACGCCGCCGAGCAAAAGCCGCTTGATTCCATATCGTCAACTACCGCGGTTGTCTATCCTATTGTGTTGCCTGATCGAATGGAACTGCTGCTGAGTGTTCCCGATGCAAAAGCGGGTTCAAAGCCCGGCAAGCACCGCATAGAGCGCTACTCCGTTGCAGTCAACGCTAAAGACCTGGCGC
Source organism: Gammaproteobacteria bacterium (assembly GCA_051008635.1). Classification (GTDB taxonomy): domain Bacteria; phylum Pseudomonadota; class Gammaproteobacteria; order JBPCXK01; family JBPCXK01; genus JBPCXK01. The sequence continues at coordinate 1,203 of JBPCXK010000683.1, read as the reverse complement.
TCCATGTACAGACTTTCCGCCGACACGTAGATCGATATTCACAGCAACAAACCTTGCTGACGGAGAGTCAGTGGTTATATCAACGTCTGGTGGAGCCGTATATCGCCACGCTCAACAATACCAGGGTTGATACGCTGGTCTTCGTACCGACCGGTGTGCTGAGCCTCGTGCCCCTGGCCGCTTTGCACGACGGGAAGCATTTTATTGTTCGCGATTATGCGTTGGCGACAACTTCAGGGTTATCGCTGACCAATCCGCGGCCTTTGCCGAAGCACAAAAACAAAGTGTTGTTGAGTGGCGTCAGCGAGTCAGTCGGGGAGTTTCCGGCATTGGATGCCGTGCTGGGTGAACTCAATGCCATCAAAACGCTCTACGGTGGCGATGTGCTGTTGAATCAGGATTTCACGGCGGACAAGTTCGAGCAGAAAATACGCGATACCGACTACTCGATTATTCATATTGCGTCCCACGCACAATTCACCGGCAAATCGGCAGACAATTTTCTGCGCGCTTACGACAAACCCATGTACCTGGACGATCTAAGTGACGCTTTGAGTGCGACCAAGTATCGTGATCGCCCTCTGGAATTGCTGGTGCTCAGCGCCTGCCAGACGGCCAGTGGCGATGCGCGTGCCGCACTCGGGCTTGCGGGTGTCGGTATAAAGGCGGGCGCGCGTAGCGCATTGGCTACTCTGTGGAGCGTTGCCGATGACTCCGCTGCAGAGTTAGTCGAGACGTTCTACAGCAACCTTAAAACCAAGAACATTTCCAAAGCCCAGGCGCTGCGTCAGGCACAGGTCGCGCTGCTGGACCAGCAGCAGTTTGCTCACCCCTTTCACTGGTCGGCGTTTTTGCTGATCGACAACTGGTTGTAGAGCCCGAACTTCAGAACCACTGCGCCAGAGCTTTAGTCGACAGATACTGGTTTTATATCCAGCATCGGAGTAAGCTCGCAGCATGGACACGTGGCCCAGAATCGTCGTCCATGCCGATATGGATGCGTTTTATGCGGCAGTGGAACAACTGGACGACCCTTTGCTACGGGGCAAGCCCGTGCTGGTCGGCCCAAAGAGTCATCGTGGCGTTGTTCTAACCGCAAGCTATGAGGCAAGGCCCTATGGCGTGGGGAGCGCAATGCCGGTTGCACAGGCGCGACGCCGCTGTCCTGACGCCATCATGGTGCCGCCGCGTTTTGAGCGCTAC
>JBPCXK010000682.1:0-3517 GCA_051008635.1 Gammaproteobacteria bacterium | reverse complement strand
ATACAAACCACGCGGTGAGAACGTCGGCAGCGGCGTTGCCAGTGCGTCGGCCTCCTGGCGCGTAAAGCCGAGTCTATCTGCGTCCGACAGCGAAGGGCGAGAGAGGGATTCGTCGAAACGCGTCAGGATGAAATCGCGCACCAGACTGACTGCTTTCGCGCGATCTTTTTCCCCGAGCGTGTCATGATAAAAGCCCGGTAGCACGTGTCGCTCCTTGACTGGCGTTCCCAGACGCACGAAGAAATCGTGCTGCGGGCCATGGTGCACCACCCAGTCGGCGCCGGATATCAACAACTGCGTCGGTACCGTAATCGCCTCGGCATCGGCCACGACCCGCTCTCCCGCCGCGTACAATTCCAGCAGGATGTTCGCTGAGATGGCGCGAGTGATTAGCCGATCGGCTTCAAACGAGGCAATCCGCTCGGAATCGTGTGTCAGGTACTTTCCCTTTACGTAACTCTGGACATAGAAGTTGCCCCGCAACGCGCGTGCAAGTTCGAGTCCCGGGCGGGCAAAAGGCACATAGAGCTTCACTTTGAATGCAGGTGATGCGAGCACCATGCCGCGGATCTTTGGCGCGTAGTCGTGAGCCCATGTTGCGGCCAACACAGCGCCAACGCTCTGCGCCACGACGATAACGCTTTCTTCTTCAACCCCGTACTCTGTACGCAAGTGCTGGACGAACGTCTGGATGTCGCGAACCGACGTGCTGATGCTTGGGCTGTGCCCTCTCTCACCGGGTGACTGACCATGCCCGCGCGCATCCCAACCGAAAAAGCCGAAATGTGGCAAATTCAGCTCATCGACCAGATGCGCCATGCGTCCCGAATGCTCGTGGCCGCGATGAACAAAAACGATAGCGCCGCGTGGGGCCTGCGATGTGAACGGCCAATGCCGATAGAACAACTCAACGCCGTCGTGGGTCGCGAAGCCCGACTGTACCTCGGTTCGCGACGTCGTGTATTCGGTCATGCTCTATCGATCCGCGCTGTGATCCGACAACATTAACCTAGCCCGCATTTCTCAGTGCGCCGTGCCAAGGCGTGCTCTCTCAGTGGGTGAGATTCCCACCCGGCAAGTATCGTTCCAGCCGGTAGCAATTGGAACAACGGTAAAAGGAGAGACGGTTGAAGCTTCCAATGGAAAAGGATCCGTAAGGGATTCAGCAAGCACGCCCAGACTCCCGGGTTTTGATGCGCTCCATAAATAGACATTGACAAAATGGACGAAATAGACGCTATTTACACTACGAAAAACGAACCTCATCAGGAGAAACACTATGGCGCAATCAAAGAGCCGGAACGTTGAGGAGCTGGCGGCCGTGGTGCATGAAGCCGCTAAAGGTCTTAGCGCACGCGCTGTCGCTACGCTGGTGGCGCATCCCCCGGCAGTGCGGTCTGCGCTGGCGGTTGCCGCAGATGCGCTCTCGGCAGAGGGTTCGGGTAGACGAGATAGCGAGTTCATCAGGGGTGCCGAAGCGCGTCTGGTCGACGCGGAAGAAGCGGATCGGCGAATCGCTATGCGCACCCGGCCGGGAAGGCCGGAAGGGCTGCTGAGCTCGGATGAGCTCGCTGCCCGGACCGGCCTCAAGACCCGTCAGTCTGTCCATGACTGGCTGAAGAAGGGAAAGATCATCGGGTGGCAGAGCGCGAAACGCGGGTACGTCTTTCCCCCCGGACAGCTTGATGAGCGCGGTCGGCCGCTGAAGGGGCTCGACCGGATCGTCTCGCATTTTGAGGACGGCTATGCGGCGTGGGTCTGGTTAACGACGCCGCGCGCTGCCCTTGAGGGGGTGAGCCCGCTCGCTCGACTTCGTCAAGGGGAAATCGATCGGGTGGCGGCCGCCGCCGAAGGGGACGTCCAAGGCGACTTTGCGTGACCGCCAAGTACGATCCCGAACGCATTCGCGGGCGGCTTCGTGCAGTCGAGATCGAACGGATGTTCCGCGTGATCCACCGCAAGCACTGTCGCCGCTCGCTCGGTGCCGCTCCGGCGCCAAGCCGGTTCAGCGATCCGGCCGGACGATATGCCGTCCTCTACGCAGCCGAAGCGGTGCGGTGCAGCTTCTGGGAGGCTCTCGCGCGCAATTCAGCTGCTCTTTCAGGATGCGATTATCCTCCAACAAACAGTCGATGGTGAGCTGCTGGTGTTGGTTGAGCCACTCGGCCAGAGCGACAACGAGAAAATGAAAGGGATGGAATCCGCCAGTCATGTAACCAGCCTATCTCGACCAATGGACTACTACAATCCGGGACCTTCGATCGAGTTTTCGGATAGTACGGGTTCATTGCGCGTCCTGCGTCGAGCAAACAGTGTGCGTCTTTTCCTGTGTTTCACAGCATGGGATGAGACGCGGAAGCGCCGGCTTTCGACCCCGAAGCTCGTAATATCCCAACAATGTGGCGTTGCCCGGCAATGTAGCCGCGCGGCTCGACGATGACTCGTGATCCGACCAATCGGTGAAGCGCCGGCAGCCGATGGAAGGGAACATTGGGGAAAAGGTGATGCTCGGCGTGGTAGGGCATCTGCCAGGCGATGGCGTTCATGAGCGGATTGCTTAGCGTGGTGCGCGTGTTTTCGAGCAGGTCCGGAGTCTGTGCGCAGCCAACATGTTCGGCAACGCGGATGATGCGCTGAATCGGTTCGCCGAGCAGTCTGGGTAGCAGCCAGCACAGCAGCAGTGGCAGTCCGAGCCCGACGGCAATCGCCGCAGCGCCGATCACCAAATACAAAGCCGTCATGATCCGCGCTTCCGTGACCATCAAACTCAATCGTTGTTTTGGCACGTAGTCGACGCTACCCGCGTTCACGATCCCGGCGGCATGTTTGATGACCCACGTGATGTTACGCCACCAGAACCACAGTCCCGCGCAATACCAGAGATATTGGCGAAAGTTTGCCGGTTCGGGCAAGACCAGCGACGGGTCTTTGCCGGGCACCTGCGTGAAGCGGTGATGGCCAAGATGGAAGTAGCGGAAGTAATACGGCGGCACGATGTACACCACGGCCGTGATCCACAGCGCCGTCTCGTTCAACCAGCGGGTTTTGAACGCAGTGCCGTGTGCGCATTCGTGCAGCGGTGAAAACAAAAAGCCGATGATGAACGAATGCAGCAACAGGGTCGGAATAAACCAGGCGCTTGGCAAAGTCTGCCAGGTCAGCCACCCGCCAACGCCGATCAGGCCGAAGTGTGCGCAGAAGTAGATCAGCCCAGTAACGTCCGACTTTTCGCTCAGCCGCTTAGCCTCCTCGCGGGAGATCAAATCATCCGGTCGGCGCGCGGTAGCGCCAAGGCCGGGGGAACCGGCATCCGCTGCAGCACCGGATGACCGAGCGTCGACCTCCGGCGCCAACTCGGATTCTTCAAGCGTTCGCGCTTTTGTCATGTGTTCGAAACCATGTAGCAGTCGCCGGTCGATTCAGAAGTGCGGCAAGTATGTGGCATTGATCGGCTACATTTTACGCCAGCAGACCGGAAACCGATAACGACCATGGACTTTGCGACACTCTCCCAGCC
>JBPCXK010000681.1:0-3912 GCA_051008635.1 Gammaproteobacteria bacterium | reverse complement strand
TTGTTGGCGAACTGGTAAGCCAGCGAGCACCCGACGCCGGCATCGAGCCAGTTGTCATAGTAAGCCTCCGTGGTCCATGGACCCCACGGCTCTGGCCCGTCGTGCGAACCAGCCTACTCTATCGCGGGCTACGGCATCGAAGCTGGCTCCGCCTCGGGAAGTTCGCGCAGCAGATCTTCGGCGCGTTGCCGGACCTGGGGATCGGCATCGCGAAGCGCGCCATCCAGGGTCATGCGGACATGGCGCAACTCGTCTTTGCGCTCGGCCAGGGCTTCCAGGGCCTGCAGCCGGTTCTCCGCCCGCTCCGACCTCAGAGCGATCGTGGACAAAGTTCCCCTTGGAACGACATCACGTAAGTTGTTCAACAATAGTTGCTCCGCCGTAGATCGCACGAGGGCATCGGAGTCTTCAGCGCCCGCCAACACCAGGCCCAGGCTTTCCGGGCCATACAAGGCAACTTGGCCTTCCAGATCCTGGCTGCGGATGGTCGGATCGGAATTGAACACATCCGGTGGCGCCGGCAACTGCGTTGGATCCAGTGCACTGGCTTGCGAGCGCTCAGGTATGATCTCTGGTACAGCCACATTGGATTCACTCGAGGCATTACCTGGAAGGCTGCTAATCGAAAGACCATGGACATACACCTGGATGCCGTGCCCCTGCTCGCTCGATCCGGTGACCATGGCGTAGTTCGTGTTCTCGAGGATGGTCCGCAGCGCAGCTTCCAGGGTGAGATTCTCGAACTGCACATTGATGGCCTGTTCCATCGCCTCGGACGTCTGGAAATGAATCGCAGTGCCGGTTTTTACCTCGAGCTCACGTGCCACTTCAGCAAGCGGCTCCGCGCTGATGTTCGCGCTGACGAACCCGTCCTCGAAGTGGAGAACCATATGAGAGTCAACATCGGCGACCAGAGAGCTGCAATAGAACACCATGATTCCCAGGCAACATTGCACAAGTCCTTGCTTACTATTCATCGGCTAATCTAGGCGGTCATCTAGTTTGTCAACGAGAACACGCAAAACGCGCCGCACGTCTATTGCAACGGCCGCCTGAGCGATGCGACTTTGACTGCCGTCCCCAGTTTGCACCGCACGGCCGGCGCAAACTGGGGAGACTGGACATCACACGCAATTGCGGCGTGATGAGCGGCGTGGGGTGAACCGCTGCTTAGAAGTTGCAGACATAGTAGTGGTGGTTGTCACAATAGCTACCGGTGCACCACATCCCGCTTGCGTACTTGCCACCGAAACTACGGAAACCATGCTCTTCCGAGTACGGGCCGACCCACTCGCAGTTATAGCGTGCTCGCGAAATCGTAGAGCATTCAATCGACACGTTGTCGCAGTAACTGCCGGAACACGAGATACCGGTCATGATCTGATTGTACCCGCAGTATCGGTAGCTGGTACCTTCCTCGGAGAAATTGGAGCTCCAGCTCCGCTGTGAAACCGAATAATTGGTGTTCGTGCAGTACAACCTGGTGGCATCACAATAACTGCCATAACACCTCGCGGCGTAAACCGCGTCGCCAGTGTCACAAGCGGCAGGCGGATCTTCCTCCGAGGCGGCAATGGTTCCGTATGCGAATGCTGACATTGTACAGGTGTACAGCAGACAAGAAGCAAAGAATCGAGCGAATTTCATGACATTATCCTCTTGCGTCATAGCTCCTACGTCATCGATGGTCTATGTCTCCTGACAATCTCAAGATTGAGAATCTCAGTGACTCGTCTCAAACAACCCGTTGCAAACAATCAATCAGAGTCTTTCGATTTGAGACGTGATGACGATGCCCTACCCGAACGATTTGCGCTGTGAATATTTTCGTTGCCACCGAATGTATTGTTCCGAAGCGCACGTCGCTCATCTCGAACGACCAGATCCGTTCCGAAGTCAAGATCCGTTCCCAGCTCGATCTGGAACACGCTGGAACGAAGTGGCGGCGTCGAGCCGCCTCCGTAGCCCGACATCTACGTGCATTGGTAGCAGAGCCACCAATATTTGACTTCTTGCCCCGATACAGGGGACGTCAGTCGACGAGAGTCAATCCACTGGGAACCCGGTGGGGTACTCCGTTTCGTAGCGCGAACGCGGCCGGGTCAGTGAGCGCATTCAGGAAGGCCATGAGGTAGTCGAATTGACGACTGCTAAGCCTTCGCGGCCGAATCTCGATGCGCCGCGCAATGGCGTCTGTCGTGTCGGCGTTGCGCAAGGCGACGAGGTCGCGCGCGTCGAGGTCAGCGCGCGGGGGCAGAATGCGTTGCGCAGGGTCGTAGTGGCGCAGCGAGTGCTCAGGCTGCAGGTGATGTCGAACCACACCTTCGAGCGTGGAATAAGCGCCGTCGTGGCCCCACGGCCCGGTCAGCGCGACGTTGATCAGCGAAGGCGTGCGGAACCGGTAGCGGTCCGCGGGATCACCACTCTCGTTCTCGCGCCCAAAGTCCTCACGGCCGTCGCGGCCGGCTTCGTCGAAACCGGGTCCGATTTGGGGTATCCCAATGGCGTGGAAGTCGTGGTCGGTCAGATAGGGGCCGCTGTGGCATCCGGTGCACCCGGCGCGACCCTTGAACAGGCGAAATCCGCGTCGCGCCTCGGCGCTCATCGCCCGCCGGTCGCCTCGAAGATAGCGATGAAACGGGCTGTTGAGCGAACGAAAGGTCGCTGTCTGATAGTGTGCGAGCGCGCGGCCGATATGAAGGATCCCGAGGTTGTCCAGGTCCTCGTCAAGCTCCGGGTACGCATCCAGGAGCTGCTGCCGGTACTCAGGAATCGCCGCGACGCGCGCCACGACGATGTTCCACACGCCCTCGAACGGCAATGTCGTGACGATGTCCTGGTCGTCGTCGCCGTCAGACGATGCGACACTCGCATCCGCCATGTCATTTTCGCCCGGCTGTCCCAACATCTCCTGATGGTTGACGAATGGAAAAACCGACAGCGCTTCCAACGGCGTTTCGAAGCCCGGCGGAAGCTCGTCCCCGGCAGGTGTGAGAAGGCCGTCAGGAGACCAAGGGTCGCGCTCGAAGCGACCGTCATGCATGAGTCGCCGGAATTCGAAGGCGCCAACGTTGAACAGCGCCGGGGTGTTGCGTCCACCACGCTCAAGCGGTGCGTCGGCTTGCGGTGGATACGTGCCCGCGTCGCGGGTGGTGCTGAGTCCGCTGGCGCCTTCGCCGAGATTCAGTGAAAGACCGTCACTGGTGCCGATGAGCGGCGAGTGGCAACCGGCGCAAGAAATGTTCCGATTTCCGCTCAGCTCCTTGTCGAAGAAAAGATTGCGCCCCAATTCGACCAGGCTTTGCCGGGTAACGGGAAAGTCTTCGTCGCTCGGTGCAAGAAAGAATGCGCTCGGTGGACGAAACCATGCATCGTCATCGTCTTCATCGTCGTCGTCCGCAACTACATCGTGAGAGGGTAGTGCTACAACTGCGAGCGCGATGAACAATGCTCGCAAGCACACTGCTTGCTTAGAGAAAATCCGATACATGGTGCCTCCACGCGTTGTCTCGACGGCGGACGTTCCTAGTCCTACCAGGTAACGATATATCAGGCGCTCGGTATGGGATGTGAACAATTACACTTCGATCGTGAGAGTTGCGCACTGGACTGACTTGCCTACGCCCATTACACACCTACACGCCGACCCTGAACTCAGCAGGCAGGTCGGGATCGCGACGAACAGCCCCTGTGACTTTCAGATGCGATGCTTAGGCGGTAGCTTCGGCTTCGGCGATTGCTACGCCGTTGACGCGCGTCTCGCCATTCAGGTTGTCGACCGTGACGTGGGTGTCGCACCACGTGAGGCGTGGCCGGACGCCGAATCGCTCAGTCAGCATGGCTTGGTCCTCGGTGCGCCGTTGCCAACCACGCTCAACGACTCGGAGTCGTCGTATTGACGAACGCCAAACA
>JBPCXK010000680.1:0-6317 GCA_051008635.1 Gammaproteobacteria bacterium | reverse complement strand
CCCCACAACTCTAGTTTCTAGTCTCCAGTTTCCAGTCTCTAGCCTAAGCCTGGATCAGCAAAATGGTAAGCATTCGACTCTCGCGCGGCGGCGCCAAGAAACGGCCTTTCTATCACATCGTCGTGACCGACTCGCGCAAGCGGCGCGATAGCGGTTATATCGAGCGTTTGGGGTATTTCAACCCGGTCGCCAGCGGCGAAGAAGTGCGCCTGCATGTCGACGTCGAGCGGACCCGGCAATGGCTCGCCAAGGGCGCCAGGGCGTCCGAGCGTGTGACTGCGCTGCTGAAGGAGCATCAGCAAGCCTCCTGACAACGGGCCTGCCTCCAGGGAGGTCACGGTAGGCCGGATCGAGGGGGTTTTTGGCGTGCGGGGCTGGGTGAAGGTGGTCTCCTTTACTGAGCCGCGAACCAACATCCTGGACTACGATCCCTGGTACGTGCAGCTCGGCGAGAGGCGCTCAGTGCGCCGCTTGATTGACGGGCGTCAGCGCGGCAAGAAAATTGTCGCGCGGCTCGAAGGTATCGATGATCGCGACGCCGCGGCCGGGCTGCTGGGCGCGCAGGTCCAGGTCGACGTGGCGCAATTCGCTGACCTGGAGGAAGGTGAGTACTATTGGGCGCAGCTCATCGGGCTCAGGGTGGTTAACCGTCACGGTGTCGAGCTGGGCGTCGTCGAGGACCTGATGGAGACCGGCGCCAACGACGTGCTGGTGCTCGGCGGCGAGCAGGAGCGGCTCATTCCCTTCGTGAGCGGACGGGTGATCGAGTCGGTCGATATCGACGCAGGGGTCATCTACGTGGATTGGGAGGCCGATTTCTAGCCCGATGCGGATCGACGTGGTCAGCCTGTTTCCGGCGTTGGTCGAATCGGTGTTGAGCTGCGGTGTAACCGGCCGCGCGGTAGAGCGCGGTCTGCTCAGCGTGGCGGTGTGGAATCCGCGCCACTATACTGAGGACAAACACCGTAGTGTGGACGATCGGCCTTACGGCGGTGGCCCCGGCATGGTGATGCGGGTCGAGCCGTTGCGCAAGGCGGTTCAGGCGGCGCGGCGCGAAAGTGAAGCGGCCAGAGCCCTGTATCTGAGCCCGCAGGGAAAGCGGCTGGATCAGCAAGCGGTCAACCACCTTGCGCGGGAGCCGCATTTGATACTGGTTGCCGGGCGCTACGAAGGTGTGGACGAGCGCCTCATCGCGCTCGAGATCGACGAGGAATGGTCGATCGGTGACTATGTGCTGAGCGGCGGCGAGCTCGCCGCCATGGTAATGATCGATGCGCTCGCGCGAGTGCAGCCGGGCGCGTTGGGCGACGACGAGTCGGCGGCGCAGGACTCGTTTATGCGCGGTCTGCTTGATCATCCGCATTATACGCGCCCGGAACAGATTGGAGGGCTGAGCGTGCCTGAGGTGTTGCAGGGCGGCAATCATGGCGCCGTGCATCGGTGGCGGCTCAAGCAGGCTCTGGGCAGGACCTGGCTCCGGCGGCCGGACCTGCTCGACGAAGAGCAGATGGATGCAAAAGAACGCGAATTGCTCGCCGAGTTCGTGAGCGAGCAGCAAGGCCTCAATCGGAGTAAGTCATGAGCAATCTAATCGAACAGATCGACGCTGAACAGATCAAGAAAGATATTCCTGATTTTTCAGCGGGCGACACCGTCGTGGTGCAGGTCAAGGTAAGCGAGGGTAACCGCGAGCGCCTGCAGGCGTTCGAGGGTGTGGTGATCGCGAAGCGAAATCGTGGTCTGAATTCGGCGTTCACGGTCAGAAAGATATCGCACGGCGAGGGCGTCGAGCGTGTCTTCCAGACCCACAGCCCGGCGGTTGCCGGCATCACGGTCAAGCGTCGCGGCAAGGTCAGGCGCGCCAAGCTGTATTACCTGCGGGGCCGTACCGGCAAGGCCGCGCGCATCAAAGAGAAGCTGTAAACACCCCCAGACGTTGGTCCGCGCAGGGCATCCCGCTGATGTGGGGGATGCTGTGTTGACAGTGCGCTACCTGCGCGTATGAGCGGCGACAGTCAATTCTCGCTGCTGCGGCAGCGGCGCTTCGGCCCGTTTTTCCTCACCCAGTTTCTTGGCGCGTTCAACGACAACTTTTTCCGCAACGCGTTGGTTATCCTGATTGCGTTTCAGGGCGCGAGCCTGATCGCCGCCGATTCCGATGTGCTGGTCAACCTCGGCACCGGCTTGTTCATTCTGCCGTTCTTTCTCTTCTCCGCGACTGCGGGCCAGCTGGCGGACAAATTCGATAAAGGACGCCTGATCCGCGGCATCAAGATGCTCGAGATCGCCATCATGCTGATCGCAGCCGGTGCGCTGTACTCGCGCAACATGCCGCTGCTGTTGGCGCTGCTGTTTCTGATGGGTACGCAGTCGGCGCTGTTCGCGCCGGTCAAATACGCGATCCTGCCGCAGCATTTGAAAGACGAAGACCTGATTGGCGGTAATGGGCTCGTCGAGATGGGGACCTTCGTCGCCATCCTGCTGGGAATGATGTCTGGCGGAAGTCTGGCAGCCATCGAGGGCTATGGGGTCGAGGCGGTGGCGGTGATGCTCGTTGTGATTGCGGTCGCCGGCTATCTCACGAGCCGCTGGATACCGGCAGCGCAGCCGGTCGTTCCCGAGCTGCGCATCAACTGGAATCCGGTCACGGAGACGTGGCGCATTCTGCGCACCGCGCACGAAAACCGTACCGTGTTTTTGTCGATACTCGGCGTTTCGTGGTTCTGGTTCGTGGGCGCAACGTTTTTGACTCAGCTTCCCAACTACACGCGCCAGACCCTGGGCGGCAACGAGCAGGTCTTTATCCTCCTGCTGATCGCGTTTTCCGTCGGCATCGCCGTGGGCTCTTTGCTGTGCGAGCGTTTGTCCGGGCGCAAGGTCGAGTTGGGGCTGGTGCCCTTTGGTTCGATCGGCATCACCGTATTCGGCGTCGATGTGTTTTTTGCGGTATCGGGCTTCAGCCCCGCCGCTGAGCTCTATGGTGCGCGCGAGTTTCTGACTCAGCCGGGAAGCTGGCGGCTGATCGTCGATTTGACGTTGGTGGGGTTGTTCGGCGGTTTCTACAGCGTGCCGCTCTATGCCTTGATCCAGCAACGCAGCCCGGCGAGTCATCGCTCCCGCATCATCGCGGGCAACAGCATTCTCAACTCGCTGTTGATAGTCGTGGCGTCACTGATCGCGATCGCATTACTGCGTGCAGGGCTGACGATTTCTCAATTGTTTCTGGTTACCGCTTTGTTCAACGCCGTGGTCGCCGTCTATATCTACACGCTGGTGCCGGAATTTCTCATGCGCTTCATCGTATGGCTGTTGATCCATACGATCTACCGTGTCGAGAAATCCGGACTGGAGCGGATACCGCAGGAAGGTCCGGCGGTGCTGGTGTGTAATCATGTGAGCTTTGTCGACGCGCTCGTCATCGCTGGGTGCTGCCGCCGGCCGCTGCGGTTCGTGATGTATTACAGGATCTTCAGCCTGCCGATTTTGAGCTTCGTGTTTCGCACCGCCAAGGCGATACCGATCGCAAGCGCGAAGGAGGATGCGGCTTTGCTGGAGAGTGCCTACGACGCAATTGCCGGGGCCCTGGAAGACGGTCACGCGGTCTGTATTTTCCCCGAGGGCGCGATCACAAGCGACGGCGAAGTCGACACCTTCCGCCCCGGCATCGAGCGCATTATCGAACGCAATCCGGTGCCTGTGGTGCCGCTGGCGCTGCGCGGGCTGTGGCGCAGCAGCTTCAGCCGCAACGCGAAGCGCTGGCTCGACCGGGTGCCGTGGCGTTTGTGGATGAAAATTGGTCTCGCTGCGGGCGAACCCGTGCCCGCCGCCCGGGTGAGCGCAGATGGCTTGCGCGATCTGGTGCTCGATCTGCGGGGCGATTGGAGATGACGCTTGAAAACTCCGGCTCCGGCCCCAACATTTGCCGGTAGCATTTTTAATAGCGGAGCCCGACCCGATGGCCGTCAAAGCAAAAAAAGAGAAGCTCGAATTCCAGACCGAAGTCACTCAGCTCCTGAAGCTGATGATTCACTCCCTGTACTCGAACAAGGAAATCTTTCTGCGCGAGCTGATTTCGAATGCCTCCGACGCGTGCGATAAATTGCGGTTCGAGGCCTTGTCCGACGATGCGCTGTTGCAGGAAGACCCGGAGCTGAAGATCAAGGTCGAGCTCGACAAGGACAAGCGTACGCTGACGGTCATCGACAATGGTGTCGGCATGAGCCGCGACGAGGTCGTGCACAATATCGGTACCATCGCCAAGTCGGGCACCAGACAATTCCTCGATGCGCTCACCGGCGATCAGGCCAAGGACACGCGTCTGATCGGGCAGTTCGGGGTGGGCTTTTACTCCTCGTTCATCGTGGCCGAGAAGGTCGAGCTGTTCACGCGCCGCGCCGGAGTCGGTGCCGCCGAGGGCGTGCACTGGGAGTCGGACGGGGGTGGCGGCTACAGTATAGAGACTGTCGAAAGATCGCAGCGCGGCACTCAGGTTACGCTACACCTGCGCGACACAGAGGACGAGCTGCTGAACAACTGGCGGCTGCGCTCCATTATCACCAAATATTCCGATCACGTGCCCTTGCCGATTCTGATGCGCAAGGAAGACGACAAAGGCCAGCCCGGTGACGAGTGGGAAACCGTCAACAAGGCTTCCGCGCTGTGGGCGAGGCCCAAGAAAGAAATCAAGGACGATGAGTACAAGGAGTTCTACAAACATGTCGCGCACGATTTCGAGGATCCGCTGACCTGGGTGCATAGCAAGGTCGAGGGCAAACTCGAGTACACGACGCTGTTCTATATCCCCGGCAAGGCGCCCTTCGATCTGTTCGATCGCGATCAGCCGCACGGCGTCAAGCTTTACGTGCAGCGGGTGTTCATCATGGACGATGCCGAGCACCTGATGCCGCGCTACCTGCGTTTCGTGCGCGGGGTCGTGGATTCCAACGACCTGCCGCTCAATGTTTCGCGCGAGATTCTGCAGAGCAACAAGATGATCGACACCATGCGCGCGGCATCGGTCAAGAAGATTCTTGGTTTGATCGAAGGCATGGCCAGGAACGACGCGGACAAATATGCGCAGTTCTGGCGCGAGTTTGGCCGTGTGTTAAAGGAGGGGCCGGCGGATGACCTGGCGAACCGGGAGCAGATCGCAGGTTTGCTGCGCTTCGCTTCGACCGAGCAGGACAACGACGAGCAAACCGTGTCTTTCGACGAGTACATCTCGCGCATGAAGGAAGGTCAGGAAAAGATCTTCTATGTCACGGCCGACAGCTTCTCCGCCGCCAGGAGCAGCCCGCATCTGGAGATTTTCCGCAAGCAGGGCATCGAAGTGCTCCTGTTGCACGACCGCGTCGACGAATGGCTCGTCGGTCACTTGACAGAGTACGGCGGCAAGTCTCTGCAATCGGTCGCTCGCGGCGAGCTGGACCTCGACAAGACCGCCAGCGCCGAGGAGAAGAAGGCGCAAAAGCAAGCGGAAAAAGCGGCGGGCGACGTCGTCAGGCGTATCAAGAAAGTACTGGACGACAAGGTCGAGGACGTGCGTGTTTCCAGCCGCCTGACGAGCTCACCGGCGTGTATTGTGCTGAACGAGCACGAGATGGCGCTCTACATGCAGCACCTGTTCAAACAGGCGGGACACGAGCTGCCGGATACCAGGCCCGTGCTCGAGATCAATCCCACACACCCGATCATCGAACGCATGAAAGCTGAAAAAGACGATGCGCGGCTCGAGGACTGGTCCACGATTCTGTTCGATCAGGCCGTGCTGGCCGAGGGCGGTCAGCTCGAAGACCCGGCAGGATTTGTCGCCAAGCTGAACGATATGATGTTGAAGCTGGCCCTCGTGGACGCCTGAGCAAAAGAAATCAACGCAGAGGCGCAAAGGCGCAGAGGTCATGGGCTTGAAGCTACGAGATCTTTCCTCTGCGTCTCTGCGTTTTTTGTCTTCATGTGTCTACGCACCGTTCCGTTACAGCCGATACGCCGCGCCGATATTGCTGCGCGTGAGCACACCGAACACCCGCACCGATCCGGGTGCGATGACGCGTCGCACATAGGCGGCTTCGACATGATCTTCTTCGAGCAGACGTTGCGCTTCGTGTAGTGTCGCGCGCAGATCAATGGGCAGCCAACCCGCCAGATCGCGGTGTCTGGGGGGCGTGAGAAATGTGCGGCTAAGCTGTATCATTAACGGACACATCGCCAAATACGGACCACGTAATCTTGATCAAGACCGGCATCGTTGGCGCCACGGGTTACACCGGCGCGGAATTGTTGCGTCTGCTCGCGATGCATCCAGAGACCGAATTGGTCAC
>JBPCXK010000679.1:0-3890 GCA_051008635.1 Gammaproteobacteria bacterium | reverse complement strand
GCGGCGACGTATCGGCCGTAGTCACTGAAAAAGGCGTGGTGAAAACCAGCGTGGTGGTCTGCGCGGCCGGCGCATGGACCTCGCTGTTCGCACGTAACCTCAGCATCGACATACCGCAGCTCACGGTCAGATCGACCGTTGCACGCACGGCCGCAGCGCCCGAAGTCTTCGCAGGCAACGCGGCCTCAAGCGACCTCGCGTTCCGGCGGCGCATGGACGGCGGCTACACGATTGCGCTCGGTGATTATCATGAGCATTTCATCTCGCTCGACAGCTTTCGCTATTTCCGCAAGTTCCTGCCCAGCGCCAGGGTGAGCTGGCCCGAAACCCGTTTGCGCCTGAGCGGTGGAGTCCTCAGCAGCACAGCAACGCGATGCAAATGGTCCGGTGATGACGTTTCCCCTTTCGAGAAAACGCGCGTGCTCAATCCCGAACCGTCAACGGAAGCACTCGAGCTCATGCGCGCGCGTCTCGACAAACGTCTGCCCAAACTCGCGGGAATTCCATTCGAGGAATCCTGGGCCGGCATGATCGACACGACACCGGACGTCGTGCCCGTCATGGACGAGGTCACTCCGCGCGGGCTGCACATCGCTGCCGGTTTCAGCGGACACGGATTCGGTATCGGGCCCGGCGCGGGCCGTGTGATGGCGGACCTCGTGCAGGGAAGACCGCCGGGGCACGATCTCAAACGGTTCAGGTTCTCACGTTTTTCGGATGGCAGCCCGATAGAGCTGGGTCCAGCACTTTAAACACCCACAAAACCCCCTCTCCCTCTGGGAGAGGCGCAGGTGTAGGTATCAGGGACAGGTGTCAAACGTAGGTTGGCGCTGAGCACAGCGAAGCCCAACAGACCGTTGATCATAGAAAGCCCACTGCTGACCCCTTTCTACGACGAACGCAAACAGCGTCGATACAAATTGATCGTCATCGGCTACCGACAAACGTTGACGCAGCGCCTTCGCCGGACCTGTCATGGATGTTGCTCCCGATTACGCGACATAACGCGTGTATCATAACTGTATTACAGAACTACGAACGCCAGAACGGGATTGATTCATGCCAACACCTGAAAACACCAAAGTCGGCTTCGTCGGGCTCGGCATCATGGGCGCGCCCATGGCCCGCAACCTGCTCAAGGCCGGATTTGACCTGAAGGTATACAACCGCAGCAACCGCCCGCGCGTGCAACAAGTTGTCGAGGCCGGCGGTAAACGCGTAGCGTCGCCGAAAGAAGCCGCGCAGGGCAGCGATGTGATCATTACTAACGTAACGGATTCAGCGGACGTCGAGGCCGTGGTTCTCGGCGAAGCCGGCGTCATTCACGGCGCCGCAGCGGGCGCAACCGTGCTCGACATGAGCACGATCTCGCCGCGCGTAACACAAGAAATCGCGGCCGAGCTGAAAAAGAAAGGCATCCATATGCTGGATGCGCCGGTCAGTGGCGGCGATGTCGGCGCCATCAACGGCACTTTGTCCATCATGGTGGGCGGCGATCAGGAAACGTTCGACGCATGCCTGCCCGTTCTGCAAGCCATGGGCAAAACCATCAACCTGATCGGCGACAACGGCGCCGGTCAGACCACCAAGCTATGCAACCAGGTCGCCGCGACCGTCACCAACCTCGCCATGGCGGAGTCGCTGATGCTGGCCGCCGCATCCGGCCTCGACGTGAAGAAAGTACTCGACGCCATCAGCGGCGGCGCTGCGGGCTCATGGATGCTCAGCAATCTCGGACCGAAGATACTCGAGGGCGACTTCACCCCCGGCTTCATGGTACGGCTTCAGCAGAAGGATCTGAAACTGGTCCTCCAGGCCGCCAACGACGTCAAAATCGCCTTGCCCGCGATCAGCATGGCGCATCAGTTTTTCAATCAGGTCGAACACGCCGGCGGCAGCGATGATGGCATTCAATCCTTGATTAAGGCTTACGAAATGCAGGCCGGGCGGGAGGCGAGGCGATCATAAACCGTGCCGATCACACTGTTAAATTCTTTGTGACACCGCTATGGAGGAAGATACTGCCAGACGACGAGATCTGCCTGCTGGCAGCCTTGCTGGATGGATGGAGCAGACGCAAAGCGAATTCAAACTTCGTGACGGCATCAAGGCTTGCTCGGCCCAGTTCGGCGGTAGATAATCTCGCCGCATCAGCAAGTTATCTCCCAAGCCCCGATAGCTCAGCAGGATAGAGCGTCCGCCTCCTAAGCGGAAGGTCGGAGGTTCGAATCCTCCTCGGGGCGCCAGCCCGTTCTAAGCTGCTGATTGTCAAAAAATTACAGACCAGTCAAGCACTTACGTGCGGTGTCGTGGCCCCTGATGATGGACACTCGTGGACACTTCGTCAGGAATTTCGACACTAGCACGGAGCTGCTTAGAATGGCCAGACGCATGACTTACATGACCCGTGACAAGTTCGGGAACTACATCTTTCGGCGCAAGATCGAGCCGCGCCTGCAAGCTGCATTCGGCGGACAGAAGGTAATAAAGAGAAGCCTGCGCACCAAGACCCGGACGAAGCAAAGCGACGGCTGCACGGGGTCGCGCTCGATGTTGATCGCCAGTTCGAGAAGGCGCGCAAAGGTGTCAGCGTGTCTGCATCGGAGGCGATGGACGTGGCGTCAAGGTATTGGGTCGAGCAGTTGCGCCTTGATCTTCGCTGGCGTCTGGGGGAGCCTCCCGCACCCAAGGAATACGGTGAGACCGACGCGGCATCGGCGCGAGTCTCTTGGTTGATGAGCTTATCGAGATGTTCAAGCAAGGCGACGTGCGCGACACTCCGCGGGTTGATTCCGTTGTCGCGGAGTTGATTCAGAAACATCACCTACCAGCCACGCCCGGCAGCGTCAGTCATGAGCGGCTACGCAAAGCAGTCGCCGAAGCCGTCAACACCTACCAAAAAGAAATCCAGAAGCGCGACAGCGAGACCGACCCGACCGCCACCGTCGCTCGTATGCATGCTCATACCGGATTGGCCGCGCTGACCGGAGCGGTGCGCACGCCTGTACCTGCGGCAGTCATCACGCTGTCGAAAGCGCACGAGCTGTGGGTGGCGAAGAAGAAGGATACGAAAGCGCCGTCAACGCTGTTGGAGTGGGACACCGCCATTAAGCGGTTCATCGAGATTTACGGTGACCCGGACATTGCGCTGATAACAAAGGCCGCCTTTCGAGAATTCCGTGACGCGCTGCTGCAAGTGCCACGCCACCGCAACAAGGCAATGCAGAAAATGACGCTGCCCGAGCTTGCGGAAGCCTACGGCGCAGACACCACCGTTGAGAAGATCGGACCGGCCACCGTCAATAAGCTGATCAGCGCGGTCTCATCGGTGCTGACCGTCGCCCTGAAAGACGGCTACATCGATGCTAATCCCACGACAGGTATTCAAGCGACAGCACCACCGAAGCGCCGAACCAAGCGCCACCCGTTCAGCACTGACGACGTTAATGCTATCTTCGATTCGCCAGTGTTCACCGGCTGCAATTCGCGCGACTACCGAGGTCGGCCCGGTCCGCACGTCTACCGCGATGATCATTTCTTTTGGGTGCCTATTGTTGCCTATGCGACAGGTGCGCGCTTGTCCGAGCTTGGAGCTTTACTCGTGCAGGACGTGCGCGAGACCGGCGGCACATGGGCGATTGACATTCACGAGCGCGACGCGGGCAAGCGAGTAAAGAGCGACGCATCGGAACGCGCTCTGCCGTGTCACGACCTGCTACACAAAGTAGGCTTTATCAACTGGTGCAAGCGGCGCGCCGTTGCATCCACGGCGACTGACCGCCTGTTCAATACGATTGATCCAGACTCCAAGGGCCGCATAACCGGTAAGTATTCTAAATGGCACGGTCGCTATCTACGGAAGGTCGTTGGCATCACAGGAAAACTTTCCA